>DASWKS010000592.1:0-1980 GCA_036396495.1 Gemmatimonadales bacterium | reverse complement strand
CCTGGGCCAGCCGGGGAGCGAGCCGCTTCTGGACCTCGGCGGACGCAAGCACGGGGTGGACCTCGAAGTCCATCAGGTCGGACCATCGCCCCATCCATTGCTCCAGCGCTCCCCGGTCGACGGCTTCCATGATCTGATAGCACCGGGTCAGGTCTTCCGTGATCCAGCTCGAGACGTATTCGAGTCCTTCCGGCATGAGACGGCCCCGGGCCCGAAATCGCCGATAAATAGGCAACGGGTCCCGATCCCGGAAGTGCTCGATGACGAGATAGTGCACCGGAGACGCCCTTTCGCTTCGGCTGTTCCGCGCTTGCCTTCCATCCACGATAGTAGGCTATCGGCCACTGATGGCGCGCGACCTGGCGCTGGCCCGGCATCTCGCGGATCGAGTCCGCGCCACCCCGGGCGCTGGGCCTCCATCTGATGGTTACTTCCAATAAGGGAAACACACTCTGGGGCGCAGGATCCAGTTTGGGAGCTCGTCGAGGAACCCTTCCACGCTTGCCCCGGTCGGTCTGGTCTTCAGCTCGGCCATGCGGGACTCCCATCTCCAAAGAGAACTTCTATCGGAAGCCGGAAGCCCGGCACCACCTCTTCGCCGTCCAGCACATCACCGGCGCCGAGCACCCGAGGCACATTGGCGCCGCGGTGAACGATTACCCGGCGGCGGCGCGGGTCCACCACCCAGACCAGTCTGGTGCCGGCGCCGAGATAGTCGGCAACCTTTTCCTCGACCTCGGCGGGCCGATCGGGGGCCGACAGAATCTCCACCGCCAGATCGGGCGCATCCGGAATGAACCCCACCGGCACGACACCAGGCGGTAGCCGGGAGGCGGCAATGAACGAGATGTCGGGACCGCGGACGGTATCCGGATCTCGCCGGAGTACGTAGCCGCTTTCCTCGAGGACGGTGCCGAGCCGGCCGGCTTCGACCAGCGCCGCCAGCCTGGCGGCCAGCCGGACCGCGATCGCGCCGTGCCGTCCACCAGGGGGCTCGAAGACCCGGAGCGCACCGCGCACCAGCTCGCACCGATCCCGATCGGGGCGGGCGTAGAGCTGTTCTGCGGTCAGCCGGGTTTGCGAAGAACCGGTCATACCACGCCTCCCAGCCGAGGATACGCTCGGCTCGGCCGAGCGGTCAAGCGGGGAGCGAATCGCATTCCGAGCCGTCCTCCCAGGTGAATCGGAGGCCGCTCCATCACGCGATCGGGTTGGTCCGCCACCACTCCGCCGCCTGGGCTTCGCCCCAGGGCTCGGCGGGCACCGCCTCCAGCGCCCGGGCCAGCTCCGTGGCGCTCCGGGGCCGGTCCTCAGGCGACTTGGCGAGGCAGGCGAGTATCACCTGCTCCAGCTCCGGCGGGATCGGCTGCTTCGCCACCCGCGACGGCGGGACCGGGACCTCGTTCAGATGGCGTGAGATCATGTGGAAGACGTTGGCCGCCTCGAACACCGGACGCGCGGTCAGCATGTAGTAGGCGACGCAGCCCACCGCATAGAGATCGGTCCGGCCGTCGATCCGCTGGTTCATGGTCATTTCCGGCGCCATGTAATCGGGCGTGCCGGGGACGATCCCCTCGGCGGTGGCGCCGGTCTGGCCACCTCCCTTGCCGTCGACCTGCTTCACCAGACCGAAGTCGAGCACCTTCACGAAATCATGCCGCAGTCCCAGCCGGCCCACATGGATATTGGAGGGCTTGATGTCGCGATGCACCAGGCCCCGGACGTGGGCCTCTTCCAGTGACTCGCAGACCTGGCCCAGGAGATAGACCACCCGGCCCGGCGGAAGCTCGCCGTACCGGCGGACCAGCCGCTCCAGGTCCATCCCGTCCAGCATCTCCATCACGAAGTAGAGCGCCTGGTCCTCGGTGACCCCGAAGTCGTAGAGCTCTACGGTGTGGGGCGAGCGCAGACTGGCCGCGACCTCGGCCTCCCGTTTGAACCGGGTGATGGCGAGCTGGACCGAAGCCGGGTCGGCCCCGG
>DASWKS010000591.1:0-9851 GCA_036396495.1 Gemmatimonadales bacterium | reverse complement strand
ATGGCCCCGCGGAGGCGGCCACGCCAGCCCGTGGTCGGGTGCAAACCAACTGAGACAACCAGTCATGCTTGAAGTCAAAGATCTGAAGGCAAACGCCGGGGACAAGGAGATCCTGAAGGGGATCTCGCTGACCGTAAACGCCGGCGAAGTCCACGCCATCATGGGACCCAACGGCTCCGGCAAGAGCACGCTGGCCCAGGTGCTGGCGGGGCACCCGGGGCTGACGGTCACCGCCGGCTCGGCCACCTTCGACGGGCAGGACCTGCTCGACATGGAGCCCGAGGAGCGGGCCCAGGCCGGCCTGTTCCTGGCATTCCAGTACCCGGTCGAGATCCCCGGCGTTTCCAACGCCTACTTTCTCCGCTCCGCCTACAACGCGATCCGGAAGGCCCGGGGCGAGGAGGAGCTGGATCCGATCGACTTCATGGACCTGCTGGAGCAGAAGCTCGAGGTGGTGCAGTGGGGACCGGAGCTGGCGTCGCGGGCGGTCAACTCGGGGTTCTCGGGCGGCGAGAAGAAGCGCAACGAGATCCTCCAGATGGCGGTGCTGGAGCCCAAGCTCGCGATTCTGGACGAGACCGATTCCGGGCTCGACATCGATGCCCTGCGGATCGTGGCCGACGGCGTGAATGCGCTCCGCCGGCCCGACCGCGCCATCGTGCTGGTGACCCACTACCAGCGGCTGCTCAACTACATCGTGCCCGACGTCGTGCACGTGCTGGTGGATGGCCAGATCGCCAAGTCGGGTGGCAAGGAGCTGGCGCTGGAGCTGGAGGAGAAGGGATACGAATGGCTGACCGGGGTGGCGGAGGCGACCGCGTGACCGAGGCGTACCGCACCGCGTTTGCCGCGCAGACCGAGGCGGCCACGCCCCGGGTGGGCGCGCTGCGGGCCGAGGGCATCATGCGGTTCACCGCCCAGGGCTTCCCGCCGACCCGTCACGAGGAGTGGCGCTTCACGCCGATCACGCCGCTCACTCGCGGTGTGTTTGCGCCGGCCGGGGCTCCGCTGGTGCCGCTCACCCGGGCCCAGGTGAGTCAGTTCCGCTTCGGCCATCCCGAGTGGCCGGTGCTGGTGTTCGTGAACGGCCGGTTTGCCCCCGAGCTGTCCACCCTGGCGGCGCTGCCCGACGGCAGCGTCACCGGTTCGCTGGCCGAGGCGCTGGCCCGGTGGCCGGCGCTGGTGGAGCCGCACCTGGCCCGTCAGGTCGGACCCGACGCCACCCCCTTCACCGCCCTCAACGCCGCCTTCATCCAGGACGGCGCCTTCATCCGGATCCGCGCGGGAGCCGAGCTCCAGGACCCGATCCAGATCTGTTTCGTCACCACCGAGGACGCGGCCGGAAGCATGACCCACCCCCGCAACCTCATCCTGGTGGAACCCGGCGCCCGCGCCGCGGTAATCGAGAGCTATCACGGACCCTCCTCGACCCTCCTCGACCCCCCTCGACCCCCCTCGACGGTCTATTTCACGAACGCCGTGACCGAGGTTGTACTTGGTGAGAACGCCTGGTTCGAGCATGTCCGGATTCAGCGCGAGAGCGGGACCGCTTATCACATCGCCTTTTCCCAGGTGCAGCAGGCGGAGGGGAGCCACTATCGCTCCTTCACCCTGGCGATGGGTGCGGCGATCAGCCGGCACAATCTCCATACCCGGTTGAATGCGCCCAACACCGAGGCCCTGCTCTACGGCCTCACCATCGCGCAGGGCGAGGAGCTGGTGGACAATCACACCGCCATCTATCACGACCAGCCCGACTGCCGCAGCTGGGAGGTCTACAAGGCCATCCTCGACGACAAGTCGCGCGCGGTGTTCAACGGCAAGGTGTTCGTCCAGCCCGAGGCCCAGAAGACCGACGCCAAGCAGACCAATCGCACCCTGCTGCTATCGGATGAGGCCCGGGTCGACACCAAGCCGCAGCTCGAGATCTTCGCCGACGACGTGAAGTGCACCCATGGCGCCGCGGTTGGATATCTCGACGAGCTGCCGCTGTTTTACTTCCGGAGCCGGGGCGTGCCGGAGGAACAGGCCCGCCGGCTGCTGACCTATGCCTTCGCGGCCGAGGTATTGGACGAGGTGCATGTGGAGCCGGTACGCCTGGAGTTGGATCGGCTGGTGCGGGAACGGCTGGGCGTCACGGAAAAACAGGAAGCAGGGAGCAGGGAGCAGGGAGGGGGCTCGTCGTGACCATCACCAGGCCTTCCGACGCCCTCGCGGTGAGGACCTCCGTTCCGGCTTTCGACGTTGAGCGGGTCCGGGCCGACTTCCCGATCCTGAGCCGGGAAGTCAGGGGCGGGCGGTTGGCCTATCTCGACAGCGCCGCGTCGGCCCAGAAGCCGCGTGTGGTGGTGCAGGCGCTGAGCAACTTCTACCTCAACTACAACTCCAACGTCCATCGCGGTGTGCACCTGCTGGCCGAGGAGGCCACCCAGGCGTTCGACACGGCGCGGGAACGGGTGCGGCGGTTCCTGAACGCCGCCTCGTCGGAGGAGATCGTCTTCACCCACGGCACCACCGCGGGCTTGAATCTGCTGGCCCAGGGCTGGGCCGCGGTGGCCCTCAAGCCGGGCGATGAGATCGTGCTCACCGTCATGGAGCACCACTCCAACATCGTTCCCTGGCAACTGGCGGCCCACCGGATCGGAGCAGTGCTGCGGGTTGTTCCCGTGACTCCCGACGGCACGCTCGACCTGGACCAGTACGCCCGGCTGGTCACCGAACGGACCCGGCTGGTCTCCGTCAGTCACGTCTCCAACGTGCTCGGCACCGTGGCTCCGGTGGCCCGGATGGCGGCGCTGGCTCACCAGGTGGGTGCGGTGGTCGTGGTCGACGCGGCCCAGTCGGTCCCGCACATGCGGGTGGACGTGCGGGAGCTGGACTGCGACTTCCTGGTGTTCTCGGGGCACAAGCTGTACGGGCCGATGGGAATCGGCGTGCTCTACGGCCGGCGCCACCTGTTGGAGCGGTTGCCGCCCTGGCAGGGCGGGGGCGGGATGATCGAGAAGGTGACCTTCGAGGCCACCACCTGGGCCTTGCCGCCGGCCCGGTTCGAGGCCGGCACCCCCCCGGTGGCCGAAGCGATCGCCCTCGCCACGGCTATGGATTACGTGGAGAGCATCGGGCTCGACGCCATTCATGCTCATGAAGCCGCGCTCCTGGCCGAGGCCACCGAGCGGATGAGCGGGCTGGAGAAGCTCCGGATCATCGGCACCTCCCCCGGCAAGGCGGCGGTGCTCTCCTTCGTGCTGGACGACATTCACCCCCACGACCTGGGCACCATCCTAGATGCCGGCGGCGTGGCCGTACGGGCCGGGCATCATTGCGCCCAGCCCCTGATGGCGCACTTCCAGCTGCCGGCCACGGTGCGGGCCTCGTTCGGGATGTACAGCTCGCGCGACGACATCGACCAGCTGGTGGGTGCCCTCGGCGAAGCGCGGCGGCGGTTCACCCTGTGACCGACCTGGACGAGCTGTACCAGAGCGTGATCATCGAGCACGACCGGCATCCCCGGAACTTCCGGACGCTGGAAGGGCCTCATCGCTCGGCGGAGGGGTATAACCCGCTCTGCGGCGATCGGGTGAAGGTGATGGTGAGCGTGGAAGACGGTGTGATCACCGATCTGAGCTTTCAAGGGATGGGCTGCGCCATCTCAAAGGCGTCCGCCAGCCTGATGACCGAGACTCTGAAGGGTCGGAGCGTGGCGGAGGCGGAACGGTTGTTCGAAGGATTTCGGGAGACTCTGACGGACGGACGGACGGACGGACAGACGGACTATCCTCTCCCCCCCAAACTGCAGGTTTTCAGGGGTGTGACGAAATACCCCATGCGGGTGAAGTGCGCGACGCTGGCGTGGCATGCGATGAAGGAAGCGCTCAATAACAGTGAACGGTGAACGGTGAACGGTGAACAGTAAACGGTAAACAGTGGACGCGGGGTCCGCGACTGGTTCGCTGCTCACCGTTCACTGTTCACCGTTCACTGTTCCAATGGGAGATTTTGAATGCCGTACCAAGAGTTGATGGTCCGCCCCATGCGCGAAGAGCTGACGCAGTTGGGCGTGAAGGAGCTAAAGACCCTGGCCGAGGTGGATGCGGTTCTGGCCAATCCCACCGGCACCCAGCTGGTCTTCGTGAACTCGGTCTGCGGTTGTGCCGCGGGCGGGGCTCGGCCGGCGCTGGCGCTGGCGCTCGGCAGCGCGCCGGTCAAGCCGGAGCAGCTCTACACCGTGTTCGCGGGGCAGGATCTCGAGGCCACGGCGCGGGCCCGGAGCTATTTCGCGGACTACGAGCCGTCCAGCCCGTCCATCGCGCTGCTCAAGGATGGCGAGGTGGTGCACTTCGTTCACCGCCACATGATCGAGGGCCGCCACCCGCAGCAGCTCGCTGCCGATCTGGTGGCGGCATTTCAAAAGCACTGCGGGGAAGCGATGAGCCGTCCGTCTTCAACGGTCAGTTAACGCGGTCTTCCGGATGGCCTTCACCGTTTACTGTTGACTGTTTCCCGTTCACTGTTCACCGAACCTGTCCCAATGACCGGCTTCGTCTTCCATCCCGGGCACCACGAGCTGCACGGCGTTACCGTCGTGCTGGAGACCATCACCGGCGTCACCTACGTGGCCCGGTTCGACACCCAGGACGAGGCCGGAGTGCACCTGCTCAACGTGGCGCAGCACGATCCGGCTACCGCGGCAATGTCCCTGGATGATTTTCTGACCCGGACCCTGAGGTTCGGCGTCAAGGCCGAGCGGAAACACCTGGTGGTGCCGGCGGCCGAGGTGGCAGGGATCCGGAAGCTGGTCGAGGAACCATGAAGCCTGCACCGCCCAGCCCGCTCCTTCGCCTCTCCGACTTCCTCGCCCGGCGGGTCCCTGACGGGCTCGCGGTGGTCTACCTGTTCGGAGGCCACGCCGAGGGGCGGGCCCATCGGGAGAGCGACGTGGACCTGGGGGTGGTGTTCCGCTACGACGTGCTGCCGACCGCCCGGGAGCGCTTCGAGGCAGGGCTCCGCCTAGCCTCGGAACTGATCGGTGCGCTGGGTGGACTACCGTTGGATCTCGTGGTGCTGAACGATGCCCCGCCCGGCCTGGGCGCACGGGTCGCGACGACGGGTCAGGTGCTCTATTGCTCCGACCCATCGCTGGAGCATGCGTTTCGGCGCGACGCTCAGCTCCGGGCGGCCGATCTGGTCCCTTTCCTCCGCCGCACCCGGCGGATCAAGCTCGAGGCACTCGGCCGGTGAGTCCCTACCTGGTCGAGCGGCTCGCCGAGCTCCGGCGCCACCTCGATCATCTCGCCCAGCTTCGCCCTCGTGTATCCGGACGGGCCGTACTGGAACGCGATCTCTCGCTCCACAATGATGTCCTGTTCTCCCTCCTCACCGTCTGTCAGCTGGTAATCGATGTCGCCGGCGACTTCTCGGCTCAGCGGGGCGACCGCTTCGAGGACTATAGCGAGGCCGTGCGGAACCTGGCCGCGACCCCCGCTTTCCACCTGAGTTGGTCAGCGAGCTGGAGCGGCTCCCGGGCTTTCGCAACGTGCTGGTCCACGAATACGTGGCGCTGGATCTCGATCGAGTGATCGAGGCGCTCGATCGCCTGGCGCCCATCGAGCAGTTCCTCGGCATCGTGCGGGCCGGCCTCGCGGCCGGTTAGTGCCCTCGCGTCCGATGCCGCCGCGCGGCCGAGGTGCTATTGCCGGATCGTAGCGCTCGAAGTGCTTCCAGCTCGATCAAGTGCTCGCGGTCCCTCGCCCGGCCACCTACGTCGCCCGCTTCGACACCCAGGACGAACGCGGGGTGCATCTCCTCAATGCCGGCCGCCACGACCCCGCTACCGCGTCCAACTCGCTGGATGAATTTCTGGCCCGGACCCGGAAGTTCGGGGTGAAGGCCGAGCAGAAGCATCTGGTAATTCCTTCACCCGAAGTCAGCCGGATCCGCAAGCTGGCCGAAGTTTAGCCCGTTCCTCAAGCAGGTCGATAGGGCGGCGGGAGCATCGTCATCCACAAGTAAGCCCGGACCGGAGAGCAGGAGCTGGTCTGCTCTGCTGCTTTGATCAGCAGCCTGCGGGAGGTGCGATCGGCGCCAGCCCGGCGTTGCCCAGGAGCGTTGCCCCGCTGCCCGTGATCGCGGGCGCGATGCAGAAACCGTTGTGGAGCAGGCTCGCGTCGCTGCCGCTGACGGCCGCCGCCCCCTGAACCCGGCTGAACGACATGCCGAAGTCGCTGCCCGGCACCGTGAGCGTGCCGGTGATGCGGGCGCCGCGGATCCGGTTTCGGCTGCCGGTCACCTGCACATCGCCCTGCAGGGTCACCGTGCCACCCTGGGCCCCTTCGCCGAAGAGCGTCACCGAGCTGCCGGAGAAGTCCAGATTGCCGCTGTAGCTGCCGGCCCGGAAGAATACGATGACGTTGCTCCGGGCCAGCTGGGCGTTCACCTCGGCCACGCTCATGGACGGGGTAACCTCGACCACCGTCCCGCCGAAGGGGTACTGGATATCGGCCAGGATCGTCGCGGCGTTGCCGTCCAGCGCCACGGCGAGCTCCCGCAGGTCCCGTTCGACAACGCTGGCCTGCACCTGCCCGCTGGAACCTCCGCCGCTCAACGAAAGGGTTCGCGATCCGCCAGCGACCGGAGTCAGCACCACTACGCCGCTCGCATCGGTCTGCCCGGACGGCCCACCCGCGACGGCGACATTCACCCCGTCCCGTGCGGTGCCGGGAAGGACCGGCAGGGATGCCTGGTTCAGCGTGTTAACCACCGGGTTCACGATCACCACCAGGGTGGTCTCGCCAAACGGCACGTCCGGGGGGTCGGTGACCGAGTCCTCCCCGCAGGCGACCGTGGCGCAAAGCAGCAGCCCCGTGCGGATTGCGTTTTGGTTCGACATCGAAGGCCTCCTCAAAATCCGTTGATAATCCTCGTGTTGGTCGCCCCGTGTGTCGCAGCACTAGAGGAAGAGGGCTGTGATGGCCTTCCTGATGCGGGATCTGGCACCCCGGCGAGGTCACCCGAATCCGGAAGCTGGCTGAGGTCTAGCTCTGCACCCCTCGTTCCAGAACCGCGGCATGGATTTCTCCGCCAAACGCCGAGGGCCCGGAGCATTGGCTCACCCCTGCGGCCGCAAAGCCAGGATGTCGATGCCGCCAGCGTAACGGTAAATTCTGATCCATGAACTCCTCGGTACCTGACATGACATCAAGATTGACTGAGTTTTTCGACCGGCACCCGAGGGAAGGACTGGCCGTGGTCTACCTGTTCGGGAGTCATGCCGAGGGAAGGCCGCACCGGGAAAGCGATGTTGACCTGGGGTTGGTGTTCCGCTTTGACCTGCTGCCTACCTCGCGGGAACGGTTTGAGGCGGGAGCCCGTCTGATCTCTCAGCTGAGCGGGGCCCTGGGGGCGCTCACGGTGGATGTCGTAGTGCTCAACGATGCTCCGCCCGGGCTGGCTGCACCGGTGGCGACCGGGGGCCGGGTGGTCTATTCCGCCGACGAGTCGCTGGAGCATTCCTTTCGTCGCGATGCCCAACTTCGGGCGGCGGACCTGGAGCCATTTCTCCGGCGTACCCGCCGCATCAGCTGGAGGCGCTGGGCCGTTGACCCCGTACCTGGTGGAACGCCTGGTTGAGCTGCGGCGGTATCTCGACCACCTGGCGCGTCTTCGGCCGCGGATCCAGGACCGCACGTCCCTCGAACGCGATCTGTCACTTCACAACGATGTGCTGTTCTCCTTATTGAGCGTTTGGCAGTTGGTGATCGACGTGGCGGGCGATCTGTCGGCCCAGCGCGGGGACCGGTTTGAGGACCATACCCAGGCGGTGCGCAATCTTGGGCGTGACCCTCGATTCCGGCCCGAGCTGGTCAAGGTTGGAGCTGCTCCCGCTTCCGAAACGTGCTGGTTCATGAGTATGTGGCACTCGATCTGGACCGTGTCGCTGACGCGATGGGCCGGCTCCAGCCGATCGAGCGGTTTCTGGAGATCGTCCGGGCGGGGCTCCAGGGCTGAACCCGGTATTTGGAGCCTTTCCCCTTGCCCCCGGGCGACGGTTGCCAGTCGAAGGCTCCGATGTCCCGGCCGATCCGCAATTCGACGAGCGGCGTTCCGGGGTCGAGCAGCGGCTGGCAGCGCTGGCGCACTAACCCCCAGACCGCTTTGACCGTGATAGCTTTTTAGCTATCTTCATCTCATGCCCCGACCCGTGAGCGCTGCCCTGCTGCTCCTGGCCCGCCGCCAGGCGGGGCTTTCGCAGCGCGACCTGGCCCGGCGGGCCGGTACTTCGCAGTCGGTGGTTGCCCGGATCGAGGGGGGGACCACCAGCCCGACCTGGGACACTCTGGCCCGGCTGCTCCGTGTGGCAGGCTTTGATCTTCGGGCCAGCCTGGAACCACGCCCCACGGCCGACTCCCACATGCTGGATGACGTGCCCCGCATCCTTCGCCTGACGCCCGAGCAGCGGCTCGAGGAGTTGGGCAACGTCGCGCGATTTCTCGGCTCGGCCCGGCGCCATGCCTGACGTCGCTCCGCTGGATCCCGAGAGGCTGCTCGTCACGCTTGGGAAGCACGGGGTGCGTTACGTCTTGATCGGTGCTGTCGCGGCTCGGCTTCAGGGGTTCCCCCGGATGACCGCCGACGCCGACATCACACCCGCGCGGGATCCTGAGAACCTGGAACGACTGGCTGCTGCGCTCCGCGAGCTGGACGCACGGATTTACACCGAATCGGTTCCTGAGGGCCTGCCCTTCGATTGCAGTCCCGCCATGCTGTCGCGGGCGGATCTCTGGAATTTGATCACGTCGGCCGGCCGGCTTGACGTCGCCTTCAAGCCGAGCGGCACCGAAGGCTACGACGACCTGGTACGCAACGCCGTCACCTTCGAGGTGTTTGGCACAACCCTGGGCGCTGCCTCTTTGGAAGACATTATCCGATCCAAGCAAGCGGCTGCCAGGCCCCAGGACCGTCAGGACGTCGTCGTTTTGCGTCAGATGATCAGGAAACGATCGAAATGATGAGAAGCACCTGGTTGGTTTCTTCGGCCGAGATTCAAGGGATCCGAAAGAGGGGCGGCCGGGAACTCCCCGACCGCCCCTCCACCGCCGATCACTGAATCAGAACCGGCAGCCGGCCAGCGCTAGTAGAACACGGGCAAAGCCGCCCAGACCTTGAGTGAATAGTACCCGGCCGGAGACCCGGGGGCTACCCGGTCGTTAGGCACGGAGGAGCTCGCTGGCACGGGAGCGTTGAAGAGCACCCAGTTGCCGCAGACCGAGGTACTGAGAATCGTGATCTGAACCTCAGGCAGCGTGCTGCTCGAGAAACCGTTGAGCGTCCGGACCTCGTTAACGTGGAACGCCACGATGCCGAGCGTCTCGCCCTGCAGGTTACCGTTCACGCCGAGCGGCTTCCCGAGATCGTAGTTGATGGAGATATCGCTGTCGTAGACGACGGCGCACGCGGCGGGATAGCCCCCGGACCGTTCACACCGAAGTAGTCGTCGATCGCCGTTTGACGATCGGCGCCCGTCAGTCAGTTGTTGCTCCCACCGGTGAGCCATTTTTGTGGGATGCAGTTCGGCGCAAACCAACCCTCGTCATCGGTCCGGCCAGTGACCACCGTAATGGTCCGATCGATGTTCTGGGCGAAGTAGCGAAGCACGTCCCGCATGGTGTGGCTCGGCTTGTCATCGTTGACATCCCCGGGGCTGAAGAGCTGCGGGCCAGCCGGAATGATCGGGCCGCCACTCTCGTTGTAGTGGAGGCCGTTGTCGATGCCATCCTCATCGATCAGCAGAAGGACCGCACCTCGCGGCTGGGCATTGCCGAAGTCGTTGCCTGTCAGGGACGCCCCGGAGGTAA
>DASWKS010000590.1:0-5096 GCA_036396495.1 Gemmatimonadales bacterium | reverse complement strand
ACTCGCCCCGCAGGTAGCGGAGCATCTCGGGCGTGAGTTGCCCCGACTCCATCAGGGCCTGCAGAATGGCCTGCTTGAGCGCCTCCAGCGAGCGGTTGTCTCCGGCGGACTCCTCGCCCTCCCAGGAGAACATCCCCTGCGAGGCAAACCCGGACTGCAGCAGGAAATCACCCAACCGCTCGATGAGATCCTGGAGATTGACCGAATCGGCCAGCTCGGGGATGAACTTGCTGTAGCTGTGGAACGGCATGGTTGAACGATACACCGGCGGCTAGGGGTGCGACGTACTCAGCTGGACATCCGCCGCGCTCCAGGCCTGTTTGAAATCCGCCTCCGCCTGGGTGGCGTCCGGACTCCGCTGGGCCCGAAGGCTCTGCCACAGGCCATACAGCGCCCAGCCGTTGGCCGGAAACCGCTGCAGATCCTCGCGGTACACCGTCTCCGCCTGGCGAGCTCGACCCCCGCTTAGGAGTGCGGCACCCAACGCATGCCGGACCGGCTCGATCCACCAGGGCGGCTCCATGTACGGCAGCTGGTCCTCGATCGCCATGGCGGCGCGGAAATGAGTCTCGGCCACGCGCCACTGCTTGCGGCGCGCGGCCAGCTCGCCCGCCAATGAGTGCTGCGCGATCTCGACGATGCTCCTGGCGATGCCGTCAGGCAGCCTCGTCCCCACCGCGGCGATGCTGTCGCTGTGGGCCGCGGCGGCCTCGGCTTTTCCGGTGGCCGCGAGCGCGGTGCCGCGGCCGTACATCGCCACCGCCCACGCAACCGGCAGATCGGTCGGAGGGGCAGGCAGCGCCAAAACGTCCTCCCAGCGGCCGAACTTGAGCAGCACGATATGCTCGAACGCCGCCATCGGCTGGAACTCCGGCAACGCCTGCAGCGCCGCCACCGGCGCCTTGGCCACCGTGAGTCGAGCCGACTCGATGGCGGCGGCGCTCTGCCCGGCCAGCAGGGCGGCGAAGCCCAGGAAATGGTGGTTGTGAGGGATGTAGAGCCCGGCGTAGACCATCGACGGGCGTTCCGCCGCCGCGTACACCGAGTCGACATGGGTGGCATGCTGGTTGTGCTCGATCGCGTCGGCGTAGCGGCCCACCCGGACGTAGATGTGCGCCGGCATGTGAACCAGATGCCCCGCACCCGGCATCAATTCCGCCAGCCGCTCCGCGCAGGGCAGGGCCCGCGCCGGTGCCACGGCCTCCACCGCGTGGATGAAGTAGTGACAGGCTCCTGGATGGGTGGAGTCGGCCGCGATCACTTTCTCCAATTGGGAAACCAGTCGCTCGGTCTGCGGCGCCGGGGTACCGTCCTTCTCCCAATAGGCCCACGGTCGCAGGTCCATCAGCGCTTCCGCGTGCAGGGTGGCGGCCTCCAGATCGTCGGGGAATTTCACGACGACCCCCGCCATCGCCGTGGCGTAGGCCGAATCGAGGCCGGCACGATTGGCGGGGGGCACCTCCGCGTAGCGCACGCTCAGGGCCTCGATCAGCGCCTGCTCCCGCGGGTTGGCTCCGGCTGCGAGCCGCTCCGCTTCCTTGAGCGCGGTCCAGGCCAGAGCCCCGCTGGCGGAATCCATGGGCCAATTAATGTTGGGTCCGTAGGCCAGCGCGATCCCCCAATGGCAGATCGCGCAGCGCGAGTCGAGTCGGGCGGCCTCCTGGAAGGCTCGGATCGCCTCCGCGTGGTTGAACCCGTAGGTGAGCCGCATACCCTGGTCGAAGTACTGCTGTGCCCGGGCGTTCTCGGTAGAGATGGGAACGCTGAACCGGCCCAGGTTGTCGTACAGTGGAACCGCGCCGGTGCTGGGCCCCGGGTCCGGCCGGCAACCGGCAGCCAGAGACAACCCTATGACCGTCATCACGATGCGCCGCATATTGTCCTCCTGCTGTCGGATGGTCCCGAGCGATTCAGGCTGCTGTATCGTAGACTACGAAAAAATACCACGGGAGACGACCATGACCCTCACCCGTCGCCAGATGCTCATGTCGCTGACTGCCGGCCTCGGGCTGGGCACCAGCCGGTGCACAGCAGGGAACCGGTTCGAGGCCGGGACTGCCCGCCAATCGAAAGCACTTCGTCAGCCGAACGGCGAGGTCGACTGGCACGCGGTGCGGGAGTTGTTTCCATTGGCACCGGATTGGATTCACCTGGCCAGCTTCTTCCTGGTCTCCCATCCGAAGCCGGTGGCCGAGGCCATCGAGCACTTTCGGAGAAAGATCGACGCTGATCCGGCCTGGATCGAGCAGGCCGCGTTCAGCGAATCCGAGGGCCGGCCGTTTGCGGCCATCAAGTCGTCGCTCGCCGGGTACATCGGCGGCGCGCCGGAGGAGATCTGTTTCGCGCCCAACACCACCGGAGCGCTCGCGCTGGCCTATCATGGGCTCCAGATCCGGGCCGACCAGGAGATCCTGACGACGGAGCACGATCATTATTCTCACCACGAATCCATCCGTTACGCTGCGGCCCGGTCCGGCTGCGGGGTGCGGTACCTCGCGCTCTACGACCGGCCGGCCCACGCCGCGGCCGCGGAGATCATCGGCCGGCTCGAGCGTGCCATCAGCCCCAGGACCAGGGCGGTGGGCGTGACCTGGGTTCACTCCTCGACCGGGGTGAAGCTCCCGATTACCGCGATGGCGGAGGTCGTGGCTCGCGCCAATCGCGGTCGGGCCTCCGCCGATCGCTGCCTGCTGATCGTCGATGGTGTGCACGGGTTTGCCAACCAGGATGTGGACGTCGCCCGATTGGGCTGCGATTTCTTCGCGGCCGGCACCCACAAGTGGCTCTTCGCGCCGAGGGGCACCGGGTTTCTCTGGGGCAGGAGCGAACTCTGGCCCGAGCTCCGTCCGACCATTCCGACCTTCGACCCGGACGCTCCCCAAACCTGGCTCGCCTGGATGGAGCGCCAGGGCCTTCCACCGACCCGGGCCTCGTTCGTCTCCCCCGGCGGGTTCATAGCCTTCGAGTACGCTTTCGCCATTCCAGCGGCCGTCGAGCTGCACCGGACCATTGGGCGGGATCGGATCGCGGCGCGCATTCGGGAGCTGAACGGCGCCTTCCGCGAAGCAGTGGCGGCGCTTCCCGGAATCACCTTGCACACGCCTCGCGATCCGGAGCTCTCCGGCGGCATCACCTGTTTCGAGGTGGCGGGCCTCAAGGCGGACGAGGTGGCCCATCGCCTGGCGGCCAAGCGGATCCGGACCAACAGCTCACCCTACCGAACCTCCTATCCGCGGGTGGCCGCTGGGATCATGAACTTCCCGGAGGACCTCGACGCCGCAGTCCGCGAGATCCGAGCCCTGGTCCAGCCGGCCTGACCGCCCGCCCGCCCGGCTGACCGACCGACTGACCAACGGCGATAGATTCCGGCCCGTGCCTCCCCTCCCATTCGCGGCCCTCCGGCACCGGAACTTCCGGCTCTTCATCTTCGGTCAGTTCGTGTCTCTGGTGGGGATGTGGATGCAGAGCGCGGCGCTGGGCTGGCTGGTGCTCACCCTCACCAATTCCGCCTTCGCGGTGGGCCTGGTGAGTGCGATGGGTGCCTTGCCGGTGCTGCTCTTCACGCTCCAGGGCGGAGCCCTGGCGGACCGGGTCAACCGCCACCGGGTGCTCACCCTCCTGCGGGTCGGAATGGGGTTGGAAGCCGTCGCCCTGGCGATTCTGGTGCTGAGTGGTCATGCCAGCCTGTCCTGGATCGTCGTCCTGGCCTTGTTCAGCGGCTTGCTGAGCGCGTTCGAGATCCCCATCCGCCAGAACTTCCTGATGGACCTGGTCGGCCGCGACGATCTCATGAATGCCATCGCCTTCAACTCGATGGCGTTCAACCTGTCGCGGGTGGTGGGCCCGGCGCTGGCCGGCGGACTCACCGCCCTGCTTGGCCCGGCCGCCTGTTTCATCATTAACGCGGTGGCCGCGCTCGCCGTCGTGGGGAGCCTGCTTCGCATCCGGCCCGATCCCGCGTTGCTGGTGCCCCATCGCCAGCCGCCACCGTTGCGCGACGCCCTGGTCTACCTGCTGGCGCCGGGCTGGCCCCGCACCCTGGTGACGCTCACCGCGATCTACACGATTTTCGGGGTGTCGTTCCTGGCGGTGTTGCCGGTCTACGCCCGTGACGTGCTCCACACTGGGGCGAACGGCTACGGCTGGCTCATCTCGGCCTTCGGGATGGGGGCCGCGGGTGGGGCCCTGCTGCTGGCAGCCCGAGGGGCCCAGTTCCGCCGCGGCGAGTTCGCCGTCCGGGGCGGGATCACCATTGGATCGGTCCTGTTGGTGGCGGCGCTGCTGCCCTTCTACCCGGTGGCCTTCCTGGGACTGATCCTGGGTGGCATGGCGTCGGCCACCACAGCCATCGTGACCAATACTCTGCTGCAGACCGAGGCGCCCGATCACCTGCGGGGCCGGGTCATCGGATTCTATTCGTTCATCGTGGTGGGGCTGGCTCCGTTCGGCTCGCTTCAAGCCGGCTGGCTGGGGCAACGGCTCGGCGTCCGAGTCGGCGCGGCGATGGGCGGGATCATCTGCCTGGGCTGCGCCCTCTTGCTCCTCTCCCGGGTCAAGGGTCTGGTCCCGGGCCCCGCCGCGGATCGTCGGCAACCCGACCCCGAACAACCCTATCGCTGGGGCGAAAGGCGACAGGCATGATCATCACTATTTCCCGACAGTTGGGCGCCGGCGGAGCCGAAGTGGCACGACAGGTCGCGAAGCGGCTGGGGTGGTCCCTGGTCGACAACCAGCTGATCGACGAGGTTGCGGCTCGCGCCGGAGTGGCTCCCGAAGAGGTAGCCGAGCACGATGAGACCGCCCCCGGTTTCATCGAACGACTGGCCCGCACGCTCGCCAGCTCCATGCCCGAATTCGTCGCCCCTGAAGGTGGTACCCTTCCCGATACCACCGAAGAACGGCTGGTAAAAGTGACCGAGAAAGTGGTGGCGGATCTGGCGTCGCAGGGACGCGTGGTGCTGGTAGGACGAGCCGCTCCCGCTGTGCTGGCCACCCATCCCCAGGCGCTCCACGTCAAAGTGGTGGCCCCGCGGGAGTACCGGATCGCCCGGGTGCTGGAGCGTAATGGGGTGGAAATGAAGCAGGCCGAGAGGATG
>DASWKS010000589.1:0-1676 GCA_036396495.1 Gemmatimonadales bacterium | reverse complement strand
TTCGGCCAGCTGTTCAGCCTGGCCCAGAACGAGGCTCTGTCGGCCTTCGGCAACGGCGATGTGTACGTGGAGAAGTACCTGGCCCGGCCGCGCCATGTCGAGATCCAGATTCTGGGCGACAGCCACGGCCGGGTGGTTCACCTGGGTGAACGCGACTGTTCGGTCCAGCGCCGGCACCAGAAGCTGATCGAGGAGAGTCCCAGCCCCGCCCTGGACGACGAACTCCGGGCCCGCATGGGTGAGTCGGCGGTCCGGCTCGCGTCGGCCATCGGCTACGTGGGCGCCGGGACCATCGAGTTCCTGCTGGACCGCGACGGCCGCTTCTATTTCATGGAGATGAACACCCGGATCCAGGTGGAGCATCCGGTCACCGAAATGGTGACCGGCTTCGACCTGGTGAAGGAGCAGATCCGGGTGGCGGCGGGTGAGCCGATGTCCATCCCCAACGGAGATTTTTCGCGGCTGCGGGGTCATGCCATGGAGTGCCGAGTGAACGCGGAAGCGCCCTACCGGAACTTCCAGCCCAGTCCCGGGCTGATCACGGCGTATCACCCGCCGGGGGGGCCGGGGGTGCGGGTCGACACCCACCTCTACGCCGGCTACACCGTCCCGCCCCACTACGATTCGTTGGTGGCCAAGGTCATCGTGCACGGTCGCGATCGCACCGAGGCCCTGGCCCGGATGGGGCAGGCGCTCGACAGCTTCATCCTCGAGGGTATCACCACCACGATTCCGTTTCTGGCCCGCTTGATCCGCACTCCGGCTTTCGTTTCCGGCGACATCGATACCAAATTCCTGGAAGGGCAACCGCAATTACTCCGCCCCCCCGAGCATGCCGATTGATGTCGCCTTTACCCCGGCCGATCTGGCCGGTCTGGGCGTGGCCGGGCGCACGGTGTTCATGATCGACATATTACGGGCCAGCACCACCATCTGCGCCGCGCTGGTCAACGGGGCGCGCAGCTGCATTCCGGTTGGATCCATCGAAGAAGCGATGCGGCTGGCCGAGACGCTGGAGCGGCGCGAAGTACTGCTGACGGGTGAGCGCAACGGGGTCCGGATCGCGGGATTCGACCTGGGCAACAGCCCCCACGAAATGATCGAAACGGTGGTTCGAGGAAAGACCCTGGTGATGACCACGACCAACGGCACCGAAGCGTTGCTGGCGACCGGCGGCGCTGCCCGGGTCTACGTCGCGGCGGGCGTGAACCTCGCCCTGGCCGGCGCGCTGGCGAGCGAGGTGCTGGCCGAAGCGGACGACCTGCTGGTGGTCTGTGCCGGCCGGGCCGGCGACTTCTCGCTCGATGATGCCTACGCCGCCGGCCGTCTGCTGCAAGCAGCGTTGGGGCGGCGGCGGCCCCGCCAGGGACTGAACGATGCGGCCCAGGTGTGCCTCGATCTGGCGCGACGCTACGGCGACAACTGGCTTCGTCCCCTGATGGCCGCCCGCTCCGGTCGCGAGCTGGTGGCGCTGGGCTTTCGGGAGGATGTCGAGATGGCAGCGCAGGAAGATCACTTTCCGGTGTTGCCGCAGCTGACCGACCGCCGCATCACCCCGGCGGTCGTCGGCGCTCCCTACCCGCCCGCCCTTCCATGACCCCCCAGGACCGCCGCCGCTTCGGCGCGGTGACCGCGCTGGTCCTGGGCCTGTTCGCCGCGCTGTCGCTGATTCCCGG
>DASWKS010000588.1:0-1665 GCA_036396495.1 Gemmatimonadales bacterium | reverse complement strand
CCGCGGCACCGGCCCCACCCCGGCCAACGGCCGCCCGACCACCTCCCGATAGAGAAACAGCAGCGCCGCCAACGCCTGGGCCAGGGTCGACGGCGCCAACTGACGGTCGACCGCCAGGTGCGTCAGGAACGCTTTGACCTCGGCCTCACCCAGGTCAGCAGGATGCCGCAGCCGGTGAAACCGGACATACCGCCTGACCCAGCCGGAATAGGCCTCCTCGGTACGCGGCGAGAAATGCCGGAGGCGCATAGCGCCTCAACCGCGTCAGACTGGGATCAAAATATCGCGACCCGGACCCGATCATCGCCGAGTGCTGGTCGGACACGCCCGCTCGGGCGTGTCCGCTGTTCCGTCGGGCACTTCCCGTTGGGGCATCGGAGCTAGGGTGCGCGTCGGGAGACGGAAGCCGCCGATCCGGGGGCCGTTTCGGTGTCCGTTTCTCCCGGCAAACCCCGGTTTTCATGCTCTAAGTGGCCCCGGCCCGGTTCACCCCGCCACGCTCGGGGACTTTCATGTACCACCCGCATGCCGACGAGGTGCGCCAGCAGCAGGCCGGCTTGAGCGGCGCGCTCCTGGTGCTGGATGATCCGGCGGCATTCGACCCGACGCGGGACATCGTGCTCCTCATTACCGCGCCGCGGCGCAACGCGGACGATGCGACGGCGGTTCTCCTCAACGGCACCTTGACGCCCGCTCCGCTCGAGCTCGCCCGGGGCGAACGCTACCGATTCCGCCTGGTCAACGTGCACATCTCCCGGCCCAGCATGATCGCCCGGCTGCTGCGTGACGGCTTACCGGTGACTTGGCTTGCCGTCGCGAAGGACGGGATGGATCTCCCGGCGGAGCGCACGAAGACCGGACCGGCGGTGCAGCAGATGGGCAACGGGGAGACCTACGACTTCGTGTTCACACCCCGCGAAGCGGGCGAGCTCCGCTTCCTGGTCACCTCCGGAGCCGGGGTGCCGCTGGTCTCGATGCCGGTCCGAGTGAGGTGGCGACGACTAGGGTTGGTGCAGGTAGAGTCTGCCCGTGGGGGCCCGATACAATTCCTGGAGGGCTTGCTTCACGGCCTGATCCACGAATTCGCCCAGCGTCCCGCGCCGCTGGTTGCGACTCCAGAGGAACGGTTCCGGCGCCCCGCGGATTTCCTCGACCGACTTCCGGGTCACCACCAGCGTTTTCAGCACGATCAAGTCGTACTGGTCCTCATCGACTGCCTGTGAGTGTACCGCCAGCTGGTGCAGGTGGTGAACTGACGCCGAAGCCCAGTGAAAGGCTACCCAGTACGCCGCCCAACCCGGCCCAAGTGCATTTCCCTCGGGCGTGAGCTCCCCAGGGCAGTGCAGCTTCATGCTCTGAAGCCTGCGTCGGAGGCGATTGGTGACGATCGCCGCGGTGCTCTCGTCGTCCGAGGCCGCCGGACGGACATAGAAGCAGATCCAGGCCTCGCTCCCGTGTACCTGGGCCGCGACCGGCCCGGCGTCTCCCCACCCGAGCCCGGCAATGGCCGCCAGCGCGAAGCAAGTGCCAGGGGACGGGCGCAGGGGGATCATCGGACCAACCGGGCAGGGAAGGGCGGGAATGACCAAGGGCGCTCTTGCAGCTGCGAGAGCGCCCTCGTTCTTCGGTGATTCATGGGCCCGGCGAGATTCGAACTCACGACCT
>DASWKS010000587.1:0-5465 GCA_036396495.1 Gemmatimonadales bacterium | reverse complement strand
CGGAAACGGTGTTCGTCGCGCAGGACCTTTCCGCTCCGCCCGGCCCGGCGGCCCCAGAGCAGGAAGCCGCTCGAACCCAATCCGATGAGCGACGGAATACGGCTCCCCCGGCGGCACCATCCACGACTCAACCCCCGCCGGATGAGGAACCGCGGCTCGGCCAGTTCCGTTCGGACCGCGGGAAGGACGCCCCTGCGCCGCGCGATTCACTGGCCGGAGCCAGCCCGGGGCGGCGGGAGTTGGCGGTGCGCTCCGCCCTCGACGAAGGCGCGGTCGCTCCGTCCAACGTGGCCCGTAAGACCGGTGCGGCCGAGCGAGACCGCTCCTCGTTGGATACGCTCGAGAAGAAGCAGAGTCTCAATGAAGCGGCCGGCAAGGCGCTGGCCCGCACCCCCCCGCGTTTCGCGCTGGAAGAGCTGGTCGTCACTTCGTCGGCCGCATCAATCCGGTTCGCATCAATATCGTTCTTCGATGCGGTCGCGCGGCTGGGTGGACAAATCCGCCTGATGGAAGGAATGGTGCCGGTTCGCCTGGAGGCCCGCGGGACGGCGGTGCGTGTGGTCTACCCGTTGGAACAGGGGGAGCTGGTCTTGGATCAACGCCGGGAAGCCGACAGTCTCGTCGTAGTGCTGATCGCCCCGACCCTCGGGGCCGATTCGCTGGCGAAACTCAAGGCCAGAATCCGGTAAACGGTGAACAGTGAACGGTGAACAGTGAACGGTGAACGGTGAACGGTGAACGGTGAACAGTGAACAGTGAACGGTGGGATCGACGTTCACCGCTGACTGTTCACCGTTCACCGGCTTCAGAGGTTTGCGATCATCGCGCTGGCGAACTCGCTGGTCTTCACTTCCCGGGCGCCTTCCATCAATCGGGCGAGGTCGTAGGTGACGATCTTGCTGGCGATGGTCCGGGCCAGCGCGGCGACAATGAGATCAGCGGCCTCGTTCCATCCCAGATAGCGGAACATCATCTCGCCCGAGAGAATCACCGACCCCGGGTTCACCTTATCCTGGTTGGCGTACTTGGGCGCGGTGCCGTGGGTGGCCTCGAAGACGGCATGGCCCGTGACGTAGTTGATGTTGGCGCCCGGCGCGATACCGATTCCGCCCACTTGCGCGGCCAGCGCATCGGAGATGTAGTCGCCGTTCAGGTTGAGAGTGGCGATGACGTCATACTCGGCCGGCCGGGTCAGGATCTGCTGCAGGAAAGCATCGGCGATGACGTCCTTGACGACCAGCCCGCCGGGCAAGCGACACCAGGGGCCACCGTCGATCTCGGTGGCCCCGTAGTCGGTCTTGGCGAGCTCGTAGCCCCAATCCCGGAAGCCGCCTTCGGTGAACTTCATGATGTTGCCCTTGTGGACCAGGGTCACGCTGGTGCGGCCCTGGGCCTGGGCATAGTCGATGGCGGAGCGAACCAACCGTTTGGTCCCCTCTTCCGACACCGGCTTGATCCCGATGGCGCTGGTATCCGGGAACCGGATGGTCTTAACGCCCATCTGCTGCAGGAACGCGATGACCGCGTGGGCCTCCGCGGTACCCGCCTGCCACTCGATGCCGGCGTAAATGTCCTCGGTGTTCTCGCGGAAGATCACCATGTTCACCAGCTCGGGGTGACGCACCGGCGAAGGGACACCCTGGAAGTAGCGAATCGGACGGACGCAGGCATAGAGGTCGAGCTGCTGCCGCAACGCCACGTTCAGCGACCGGATCCCGCCGCCCACCGGCGTGGTCAACGGCCCCTTGATCGCGACCAGATGGTGCCGGATGGCCCGCAACGTGTCGTCGGGCAACCAGCTGTCCACGGTGTTCTTGGCCTTTTCGCCCGCCAGCACCTCGAACCAGACGACCCGCCGCTCGCCGCCATACGCCTTGGCCACCGCGGCGTCGAACACCCGCTGCGAGGCCCGCCAGATATCGGGGCCGATGCCATCGCCCTCGATGAACGGGATGATGGGGTTATCGGGAACCCGCAGGACGCCGGCTGCCTTGGTGATGAGGTCGCCGGTGGCCGGCGGATCCAGGGTCTGGTAGGAGATGGTCATTCTTTAAAACTAGTCGAAGGCGGTCGAAGACTGTCGAAGACGGTCGAAAATGGGCTCCGGGTTTGAAACCCATCCCACACCGTCGACTGCCTTCGACTGCCTTCGACCGCCTTCGACCGCCTTCGACCGCGACAGGTTACGGTCGTTCAATCGGCATGCCCACCGAGTTTCCCCATTCGGTCCAGGAACCGTCGTAGTTGCGCACCTGGGAATAGCCGAGCAGGTACGTCAGAACGAACCAGGTATGGGCCGAGCGCTCGCCGATCCGGCAATAGACGATCGTGTCACCCTCAGGCCGCAGGCCGTTTTCTTCCTGGTACAGCGTCTTGAGCTCGCCGGCCGGGCGGAAGGTATGGGTCTCGGGATTGATCGCCCGGCCCCAGGGAATGCTGCGGGCCCCGGGGATATGTCCGCCGCGGGTGGCGCCCTCGTTGGGGTATTCCGGCATGTGAAGCCGTTCGCCGCGGAACTCCTCCGGTGACCGGACGTCAACCAGCGCTGCCCGGCTCCTGACGTGGGCCTGCACTTCGTCCCGGAAGGCGCGGATCACGCGATCGTTGCGGGGACCCACGGAAAGGTCTCCGGGCGGGTAGGTGGCCTTGGCGGTCACCAGGGGCCGGCCCTCTTTTTCCCAGAGAGACCGGCCGCCATCCATGATGCGGAGCCGTTCCAGGCCGAAGAGTCTGAGCACCCAGAAGGCGTAACAGGCCCACCAGTTGTTCCGGTCGCCGTAGAACACCACGAGGGTATCGCGACTGATTCCCTTGCCGCGCAGCAGTTTCTGCAACCGGGTGTGATCGAGGTAGTCGCGGATGATGGGATCGTTCAGATCTTCGATCCAGTCGATCTTGACCGCGCCCGGGACATGTCCGGTGTCGTACAGCAGCAGATCTTCATCGGATTCGACGATCCGGACCCGGGGATCGTCCAGATGGGCCGCCACCCAGTCGGTACTCACGAGGACTTCCGGATGGACGTAGCCCCGGGCCTCGATGGGCGTGACGGCGGGCAGACTCTGAGTGGTCATGATGACATCCTCCCTCCCGGTAGGCACCGGGAATCGCAATTACGAGCGACTCGCTCGGGATGTCAAGCAGGGCCGAGCAGGTCCTCGATCACCTTGTCGACCACCTCGGAGGCGCGGCCGGACACGATGGTGGCAAGCACGTCGGCGGCCTCGAGCGGGAGATTGCCAGGATGACGTCGGTCCTTGGCGAAACGAACGATATGCCCCAGGAGGACCGCCACCCGCTGGCCTTCTCCTTCACCCTCACTGGGTTGGATCACCTGCTCGTAGCCGGATGAGGGCACGCTGGCGGCCCAGGGTTCCGGTTCGTCGCCGTCCTCCGCGACCGCTTCGGCCGGGAGGTCGACCACGGCGAAGAGGCGGCACTGCAGCCCGGGAGGTTCTTCCTTCACCGCCAGCGCCAGCGGCACCGGCTGCTCGAGGATGGCGTAGCGCTCCAGGAATTCGGCCACATCGCGGGGCACGACGCACCGCCCGATGAGCCGGCCCTCGAGCCGGGTGCCGAGGCAGACCATGCCCTCGGGGGTCCGCTCGTCCTCGAGCGGGCCCACCACGATCGGCACCGGTCCATCGGTCAGGACCAGCGCCACTCCCGGTTCCGGCGCTTCGGCCACGCGACTGCTCCCCTCATGACAGCAACAAAGTTAGACTCCGCCCCAATGTCAGGCCCAGCAAATCGGTCGGTCACCGGCATCGCGCTCGTCGTGGTGCTTGCGGCGGGAGCGTTGGGCGTCGTGCTGGCCGCCACCCGCTCACCCATCTTCGATCTGGATCGACATGCGGTGCCGAAAGAGCTGGCGCTGCATCTCACGGCCCTGCTGGGCCTGATCCTGCTGCTGCCCCGATGGCGCTGGCTGGAGGTGGCAGTGGTGGAGTGGCTGCTGGGAATCTATGTGGGGTGGAGTGCTCTCAGCGCGCTCTTCAGCGAAAACCACTGGCTGGCGTTCCGGGCCTGGGGCATCTCGGGCTCGGCCCTGGTGGTTTTTCTCATGGCCCGGGCGGCGCGCCGGGCCGGGTATGGGCGATGGGTGCTGGCCGCGCTGGCAGTGGCTACGACCGTGGGTGCCCTCGGAGGTCTCATGCAGGCCTACGGGGCCGACTGGGCCCTGTTGCACGGCGAACGTCCGCCCGGCGGCACGCTCGGCAACCGCAATTTCCTGGCGCATCTCTCGGTCATCGCGGTTCCCATTGTCGGGGTCCTCACGCTCGGGTCCCAACGGCGCTGGTCGTGGTGGACCGGAATCGGGGCGCTGGCCGCCCTCGCCGGCACGATCGTGCTCACCCGTTCCCGGGCTGCCTGGCTGGCCGCGATCGTCACGCTGGGGCTGGCCGCCCTGGCCGCCTGGTGGGTCCGCGGCCTGGGCGACCGCCACCGACGGCGGACGGTGGGCCTGGCTCTTCTGGGCGGAACCCTGGCGGCCCTGGTGCTGCCTAACCGCCTGGCGTGGAGGACCGGCTCGCCCTATCGCGATTCTCTGGTCGGGCTGGTGAACTATCAGGACGGTTCGGGGCGGGGCCGGCTGATTCAGTATCGCAACACGCTGCGGCTGGTGAAGCAGGATCCGGTGTTCGGGACCGGGCCGGGCAATTGGATGGTTCAGTATCCCCGGGTGACCACTCCGGGCGATCCGTCCTTCGCGGGCACCGATCCGATTCCGACCAATCCCTGGCCCAGCAGCGACTGGATGGCGATCCTGGCCGAGCGAGGCCTGATCGGCGTGCTATTGCTGGCCGCTGCCGGAGTGGCGGCCACGCTGGTGGCGGTGCGACGTCTGCGCGACCCGGAACAGGGCGCCGCGGCGTTGGGGATTCTGGGCCTGCTTTGCGCCACCCTGGTGACGGGGATGTTCGATGCGGTCCTGCTCCTGGCCCCGCCGACGCTGGTGGTGTTCGCGGCGCTGGGCGCGCTGCTGCCCGACACCGGCACGGTCTTGACTCGGGAGCTGGCCGGCCGCCGCCGCGCGGCGGCGGTCGGGATACCGCTCTTGCTGACCTCGCTCCTGGTGCTCCACAGCGGCGGACAGCTGGCGGCGATTCGCATCACTGAGATCGGACAGCAGCGATCCGCGATGGAAGCCGCGCTGCGCTACGAACCGGGCAACTACCGGCTCCATCTGCTGCTGTCGATGCGAGGCAACTGCGCCCAGCGGCTGCCCCACGCCCGGGTCGCTCGTCGGCTGCTTCCGTATCACGCCTGGCCCAAACGGATGGCGGCTACTTGCGAATAGGGAGCAGGGAGCAGGGAGGAGGGAGCAGGGAGCAGGGAGCAGGGAGCAGGGAGCAGGGAGCAGGGAACAGGGAACAGGGAACAGGGAGCAGGGAACAGGGAACAGGGAACAGGGAGCAGGGAACAGGGAACAGGGACCAGGGAGCAGGGAACAGGGAACAGGG
>DASWKS010000586.1:0-23650 GCA_036396495.1 Gemmatimonadales bacterium | reverse complement strand
CCGAGGACGTGGTGGTGGTGCTGGTGTCCGGCGTCCTGTCAGGGACGTTTAACGCCGGGCAGACCGCGGCCCGGGTTGCCGGGCTGTCGCGAGTGCATTTTGTCGACAGCCGGACGGTCTCTCTGGGTCAGGGGATGCTGGTGCTGCGCGGGGCGGAGCTGGCGGAGTCCGGCTGGCCGGCCGAGGAGATCGTCCGTGAGTTGGACCGGATCAAGCGTCAGGCGGGCATGTTTCTGACGGTCGATACCTACGAAAACCTGCTTCGCTCCGGCCGGGTGTCCCGGGGCCGGGCCTGGCTGGCCGGCATGCTGGATGTGAAGCCCATCATCAGCCTGGATGGCGACGGGCGGCTGGGACCGGTGGACCGGGCCCGGGGCCGGGAGGCGGTGTTCCGCCGAATCCTCCAGCTCCTCGACCTGCGGCTGACTCCCCGTCCCAAGGTGGTCCGGTTCGGGGTGGTCCATGCCGACGCTCCCGAGGTGGCCGAGCGGGTGCGCGGCGCCCTGGTCGCCGCCTTCCAGCCGCGAGACTGTTTCGTGGCGCAGGCCAGCGGGGTGCTGGGCACCCACACCGGAATCGGCGCCTGGGCAGTATTCTACCAGGTGGAGGACGGGACCCCGACCCGGCTGCCCGGAAGTGTCCATGGCTGAGGTCAGGCGTCCACTCCCGAGGCCAGTTCGTCTCGTGGTGGAAGCGATCGAGGACCGGAAGGGAAGGTCCATCTCGGTAATCGACTTACGAGGTGTCAACGATGCGACCGACTTCTTCGTCATAGCTAGTGGCACTTCGGATGCACACGTACGAGGGATCTGTGACGCGGTGCTGGAGCGTCTGGAAACGAGTGGCTTTCGCGCACATCACGTCGAAGGGGTCACGGGCGGTCGCTGGGTGCTGATCGACTTCGTCGATTTCGTGGTGCACCTCTTCCACCCGCAGGCCCGCGCCTTCTATCAGCTCGAGCGGCTCTGGAGCGACGCACCCGTCGTGTTTTCCGGGCCGGGCGGGGACCAGAAAGGATGGTCCGGACAACTATGAGTAACGCCGCGCGGATGGTCGTGGCGGGCCTGGCCTTGGGTGTGCTCTCGCCCGGAACAGCGGCCGCACAGTACTTTGGCCGCAACAAGGTCATGTACGCCAAGTTCGACTTCAAGATTATCCAGACCCAGCATTTCGACGTCCACTACTACGACCGTGAGGCCGAAGCGGCGCTGGATGTGTCCCGGATGGCGGAGCGCAGCTATGCCAAGCTGGCCCGCATCCTGAACCACGAGTTCAACGAGCGGAAGCCGATCCTGCTCTACGCCTCGCATTCGGAGTTCCAGCAGACCAACCTGGCCGGCGGGGACATCGACGAGAGCACCGGGGGCTTCACCGACTATCTCCTGCACCGGAATACCTTCCCCCTCACCGGCTCGTACGACGATGTCGAGCACGTGCTGCAGCACGAAATGGTGCACCAGTTCCAGTTCGACATCTGGTCCCGGGGACGGGGGATCTCCGGGGTGCAGGGGATCTACCAGGTCAACGCGCCCCTGTGGTGGGGCGAAGGCATGGCGGAATACCTCTCGATCGGGCCGGTCGATCCCAATACCGCGATGTGGCTTCGCGATGCGGCGCTGGAAGGGAAGCTCCCCACCGCCAGGGACTTCTATCGGATCTTCCCCTACCGCTTCGGCCACGCGCTGGTGTCCTACATCGGAGCCCGCTGGGGTGACGAGGCGGTCGGCCAGATCACCAAGTCCGCCACTGGCAGCTCCATCGAGCTGGCCATCCGCCGGGTCACCGGGCTCAGCTTCGAGATGCTGGTGGACCAGTGGCGCGACGCGGTCCAGAAGCAGTTCCTCCCCGAGGTCGGCGCTCGGGTGAAGGCCCGCACCCTCGCGACACCGCTCCTCAATGAGGAGAACTCCGACGGCACCTGGCACCTGGCCCCGGCGCTGTCGCCCGATGGATCGCTGGTGGCGTATTTCAGCGAGAAGGACTTCTTCTTCGTTGACCTGTACCTGGCCGACGGAAACACCGGCAAGCCGATCCGCCGGATCCTGGAGTCGTCCTACAGCTCCAACTACGAGACCTATCGGTTCCTCTACTCCTCGGTGAGCTGGTCGGCCGACGGGAAGTACCTCGCCTTCGCCGCCAAGCGCGAGGGCAAGGACGACCTGGTGATTGTGGATCCGCGGCGCAACAAAGAGATCAAACGCATCAAGGTGCCCATCTCCGGCATCACGGCCCCGGCCTTCAGTCCCGATGGGCAACGGCTGGTGTTCTCCGGCCTGGGCGGCGGGATCTCGGACCTGTACACCGTGGGCGTCGACGGGAAGAACCTCGAGCGCATCACCAACGACCGGTACGCCGAGCTCCACCCCACCTGGTCGCCCGACGGTAAAACCATCGCGTTCGTCACCGACCGCGGGCCCGGTACCGACTTCGAGCGGCTGATCTGGGGACCGCTCCGGGTCGGGCTCTATGACGTCGCCAGCGGGAAGATCGACCTGCCGGAGGGGATGGGGGTGGGCCGGAACGTCAGCCCGCAGTGGGCGCCTGACGGTCAAGGCCTGGCCTTCGTCTCCGACCGGAACGGGGTCAACAACATCTTTATCTACGAGGTGAGTGAAGGACTGGCCTATCAGCTCACCGATTTCTACACCGGCGTGAGCGGCATCACTCCCTTGTCACCCGCCCTCTCCTGGTCGGCGCTGTCCGACCGGCTGGCCTTCGTCTATTTCGAGCAGGGTAAGTACGACGTCTACTCGCTGAGCAGCCCCCGCCTCCTCAAGAAGGAGCCCTGGCGGGAGGGCAAAGTGACGCCGGCCTTCATTGTGGCGCGGCCCGAAGCCGCACCCGCCGGGCCGGCCCTCGCGTCCCGGGCCCCGGCCGCCGTGCCCGGGCGCGGATTGCAGCAGCCCAAGCCGCCCTTCGTGCTGTCGGGGCGGTCGCTCTATCGGACCCGGGAAGGATTCCGCGCCTCGGATTCACTGGGCGCGATCGCCGACTCGTTGCGTGGCCCGGAACCGGTGTCGATCGCCCGGATCCTCGACTCGACTTCGTTCGACCTGCCGGATACGGCGGAGTTCACCCGCAAGAGCTATAAGGTGAAGTTCAACCCTGAATACGTGAGCCAGCCGAGTATCGGATACGCCCGCGATAATTTCGGCCGGGCCCTGTACGGCCAGGCCACCATCGTGCTGGGCGACATGCTGGGAGACCACCGCCTCGCGTTCGCCACCACCTTGAACGGGAGACTGGAGGAGACCGCCCTGCTGGGGCAGTACGCCAATCTCTCCCGCCGCGTCGCCTGGACGCTGGGTCTGGAGCAGCAGCCGTACTACGGCTATGGAGCCGCCGGCAGCATCGAAGGCGAGACTCCCGGCGAAGCCATTTTCATCCAGCAGTTCCGCCGGCTGATTTACCGGACTCTGTTCGGCGCGGCCTACTTCCCCACCAGCCGGTTCCGCCGCTGGGAGCTGGGGTTGCAGCTGGTGAACGCGGATGACGACCTGCTGCAATACTCCCAGCCGTACGACCTGGGCACCGGCTTCCCCACCGGGGAAGTGGTCCGCGAGACCATCCCCCTGGACAATCACTCGTACGCCATGCCCTCGCTGGCGCTGGTGTACGACAACTCCCTGTTCGGGTACGTCGGGCCTTTCATGGGCCGCCGCTCCCGCATCGAGATCGCCCAGAGCCTGGGCAGTTGGCAATTCACCCAGGGGACGTTCGACTATCGCCGGTACGACCGGATCGCCGGACCGATTCGTCTCGCCAGCCGGTTCTTCTACTTCGGCCGGCGGGGCCGGGATGCCGAACAGTTCACCTTCTTCGGCGGCACCACCGAGCTGATCCGGGGGCACACCTACGGCTCGTACCAGCGGAACGAGTGTCTCTTCGGGCAGGATCCAGCTCAGGGCTGTGCGGTCAACAACCTGATCGGCTCCCAGGTGGCGATCGCCAATATCGAGCTCCGCTTCCCGCTGCTCAACGCGGCGCTGGCGGTGCTGCCGATCCCGCTCCCCGGCATCGAGGGCGCGCTGTTCTACGACATCGGGATGGTCTGGGACAACAACAGCGTGATCAAGTGGGACCGCAGCCCCAACGACCCCTACGTCGACTTCGCCGACGTGAGCGGCAGTACCGGACGGCGCGAGGTCCGCGATCCGGTGCAGGCCTGGGGCGCGTCGATCCGAGGGAACCTGCTCGGCTTCCTTATTCTGCGGCTGGATTATGCCAGACCGATCAACCGGCCGGGCGTCAAGCAGCTCTGGACGTTGAGTCTGGGACCCACGTTCTGATCCCGCGCGAGACCCGGTCGAGCGGTTTCGCCCTGCTGGCGGCTCTGGCTGCCTGCACCGGCGGCTCGGTCGAGCCTCCCCCCGCCCTCCCCGCCCTCGCCGGCATTTCAACCGTTCTCAAGCTGCCGGCCGAGGGCGGTCGGGCGTTGGCCTTTCGCCCCGACAGCCTGCTGCCGTGGGGTTGGAGCTCCTCCGGCGGGGTACCGGCGCTTGCGCGTGCCCTGGGCTACGATCTCGACGAGCGTATCGTCTGGGCGGTGGATGAAAACGCCCGCTTGGTGGGAATCGATCTCGAGTCGGGCGGTTGGCGTACCTATCTGAGTGGCGTGCGGCGGGCGGCCGTCGGTCCCGACGGGTCCGTTCTGGTCGTGGATTCCTCGGGGCGTCTGGTCCGGTTGCAACGCCGGACGCCGGCGGTGTTGTCTGCCTCATTCCGCCGGCCGCCGGTGGCCCTCTGGGGCGCCATCAACGGCCAGGCCCTCGCGCTTTCCGCCGACAGCGCGCCGGGAGTCCGGCTTATCTCGCCGGAGCGATCCGGGCCCCCGGCTTCGGTGAGCGAGGGACCGGTCGCCCCCTCGTTCTGGGGCGAGATCGTCGCCGTCTCGGAAGGCGACCAGCTCCGTCTGGTCCGGACCACCGACGGCTCCACCCTGCGAACCATTGATCTGCCCGGCCCACCGGCCCAAGTCCTCTTCAGTCCATCGGGCCATCGGGTCTATGCCCTGGTCGGTGATGAAGTGACGGTCGCCGACCGGTTCTCAGGCGAGCGACTCCAGTCGATCGCGCTGCCGGGGGAAGCGCGCCAGGCGAGGGCGGACCCCAGCGGACGCTGGATGGTGGTCCGGCCTGCCAGCGGCGATTCGGCCTGGGTGGTCGACCTGGCCACGGGACGGCACGTCGCCACGCTGGAGACCGAGTGGCGCGAGGACCTGCCGCTCATCGCCGGCGCGGCAACCCTGGTGGTCCATAACGGCAAGTCGGTGGACGCCTATAACCTCGCTGCCGTCCCTCCGGAGCGGATGACTACCGTGGCGGGCGGGGCCAAGGATCTGTGGATGGTGATTCCCTGGGTGCCGCCCCAGCGGGCGCCCCGCGCCCTGGCCGCCGTCGAGACCGCCGTGGTCCAACAGGATCAGGCGCTGGTCACCGATTCCACTCCGAGCGCAACGCTCGAGGAACACTGGCTCCAGGTCAGCAGCTCCCAGAACCCGGACTGGGCCGACGATCTCGCCGAGCAGCTGCGAGATGCGGGTCATCCGGCCGGCGTCTGGCGGCCCGAGACGCCCGAGGAGAGCTATCGGGTGGTGGTGGGCCCCTATCCCACCCGCGCAGTGGCGGAAGAAGCCGGGAGGCGCCTGGGACGGCCCTACTTCGTGGTGCAGCGGGGATCGCGAGAGCCCTGATTCCCGGCGGGCATTCCGCTATCTTTCCCATCCAGCATGAAACTCACCCGCCTCGAGCTGTCCGGCTTCAAATCCTTTGCTGATACGGTCACCCTCAATTTCGAAGAGGGCGTGACAGCCATCGTCGGACCCAACGGCTGTGGCAAATCGAACGTCTCGGATGCGGTCCGATGGGTCCTGGGCGAGCAGTCGGCCCGGCTGCTCCGGGGCGGGAAGATGGAGGACGTCATCTTTCAGGGCTCCACCGCTCGGCGGCCGGTCAACGTGACCGAGGTGTCGCTCCATCTCGACAACGTCGACGGCACGCTGCCGATCGGCTACCAGGAGGTGGTGGTCACCCGCCGCCTCTCCCGCTCGGGACACAGCGAGTATCTCCTCAACAATGCCCCAGTGCGGCTGCGCGATATCCAGGACCTGCTGCGAGGCACCGGCATGGGCAGCGATGCCGGCGTGGTCATCGAAGCCAAGATGATCGACCTGCTGCTGTCGGACCGGGCCGACGAACGGCGTTCGCTGTTTGAAGAAGCGGCCGCCATAGGGCTCTATCGCGACCGCAAGTACGCTACCGAGCGCCGACTGGAGGAAACCGCCGCCGACCTGCAGCGACTGGAGGATCTCCTCAACGAGGTGCAGTCGCAGATCCGGAGCCTCGCCCGCCAGAAGGGCCGGGCCGAACGGCACGCCAAGCTCACCGAGGAGAAGTTCACTGTCCAGCTGACCCTGGCGCGCCGCCTGCTCGACCGGCTGGCCGAACAGGCCTCGGACATGGAAGCCCGCTACACCCAGTTGAGCACCGATCTGCCGGGCATCCGCCGGGATCTGGCGGAAAAAACCTCCGAGCAGGAGCAGCGGGCCCGGGAGCGCGCCACGGCCGAAGCCCACCGCGGCAACATCCAGCGGGAGCTTTCGGAAGCCCAGATTGCCCTGGCCAAACTGGACGCCGATATCGCCGTGGCGGCGGAACGGGCCTCGGGTGCCAGCCAGCGGCGCCAGCGGGCCGACGAGGAACGGCGACTGCTCGAACTGCGCTCGCAGCAGGCCCAGCTGGAAGAAGCGGCCGCCGGGTCGGAGCGGAGCGACGCCGAGCGCGAGCACCAGCAGATCCAGCTGGAGCTCTCCGGACGATCGACCACCGAAGACGAGATGCGGCAGCGCCTCACTCGCCAGCGGGAGCTGGTGCGTCGGCTGGAACAGGAGCTCGCGGCCTGCGCTCAGAGTCTCCGCTCGCTCGAAGGCGAGCGCGGCGCGCTCGATGGCGAGCTGGCCTCGTTGCGGGAGCGGGCCGAGGTGGCCGCCGCCCACCGGCAAGCGCTGCAGGCCGACCTGGGCGAGGCCGAACGTCGCTCCCGCGAAGCCGCCGAGGTAGCGGCGGTTCGGGCTCGTGACGCCCAAGCCGCCGCCGCCGACGCCGAACGGGCCCGTCATCTGCTCGCCGGCACCCGTGAACGGGAAGTCGGAGAGCGGGCCGTGGTGCGGCAGGCCGAAGAGTCGCTGGCCCAGCTGTCGGCCCGGCGCCAGGCCCTGGAGGAGCTGGAACGGGATCGAGTGGGGCTGGCCCCGGGCGCCGCGGCGCTCTTGGCCGAGCGGCATCGCTTCGGCGAGGGCATTCTCGGCCCCTTGAGCGATTACCTCTCCAGCGAACGGCAGGATGCCGAGCTGGCCGAGCGGTTGTTAGGCGACCTGGTCCATGCCGTCCTGGTACACGATTGGGACGTGGTGCAGCGGATCCAGGACTGGCACGCCGACGCCCAGCCCGGAGCGCTGGTCCTGTTGCCGGTGGAGCCGGGACCCGCGCTCCGCAACTTGGGGGCTCACCCGCTCACCAATCGCCTGCGCGCCGAAGGACCGGCCGCTGCGTGGGTCGACGCGCTGGTAGGTGGGTCCGAGGTGTTGGAAGGCACCGGACGGGTGCTGCGTCGGCCCAGCGGGGCGGTCCATCTGGGCGGCGCGGCCAGTCCCACCGGGCCGATCCGCCGCCGGGCCGACTTGGCGCAGCTGTCCACCGACGTGTTCCGCCAGGATGCCGTCCTGGGTGAAGCGACCCGGGCGCTGGTCGCGACCCGCGAACGGCTGGAAGCACTGGAGCGTGAGACTGAGGAGGCGGCCGAGCGGTGGACCGCGGCCCAGGAGGCTGAGCGGCTGGCGGCGGGCGCCCGGGACGACGCCAATCGCCGCCTGGCCACGCTCAAACGGGAGCTGCACGACTCCGAGCTGTCCCTGGGACGGATCCAGGAGCGTATCGGTCAGGCCGAGCAGCGGCTGGGCGAGGTCGACTCCGGATTCACCGAGGCCGAGTTGTCCCGCGCCCGGCTCGATGAGCAGCTCGGCAACGCACGGACCGCCCTGGCGGCGCTCGAGTCCGATCAGGAAGGGGCCCGGGAAGCGCGACTCCAGTGGCAGGTTCAGGAGGCCCACCTGGGCGCGCGACTCCGGGCCGCGGCCGAACGGCTGGAGCGGGCCACCCACACCATCGGCGAGGCCGGAGGGGCGGTCCAGTCGCTCAACCAGGAGCTGGCCGGGCTCGACCTCGAGACCCGGGAGCTGTCGGCCCAGATGTCCCAGTGGGAAGAGCAACGGGCCGAGGGTCGGGCCGCGTTGCACGCCCAGCGGGTGGCCCTGGCGCAAGCCGAAGCCACCCTCGCCCGGGCCGATGAGGCGCTGGTCGGCACCGAGCGGCTCCTGAGCGACCTCCGGATGAACGCCGAGCTGCTCACCGAGGAGCATCACCGGCTGCAGCTGGAGCTGACCGAGGTGTCCGCCTCGCGCCGCAGCATCCGGGAACGGGTGGAGCATGAATGGAGGGCGCCGCTGGAGCGGTTGCTGCAAGGCGCCCAGCTGCTCGACCTCGATCTCGAGGCGCTGGAGACCGAGTCGGGCCGGATCGTCAGCTCGCTCGAAGCGATCGGCCCGGTGAACCCGCTGGCGGTCGAGGAGCACGCCGAGGAAACCAAACGTTACGAGTTCCTGATCACGCAGCGGGATGATCTGGTGGCGGCCCGCCAGTCGTTGTTGCAGGCGATCCGGGAGATCGATGGTACCGCTCGCACCATGTTCCTCGAGACCTTCCAGGCCATCCAGGTGAACTTCGTGCAGGTGTTTCAAACCCTCTTCGGCGGGGGCGAATGCGAGCTGCGGCTTTCGCTGCCCGATGATCCGCTGGAGAGCGAGATCGAGATCCACGCCGCGCCCCGGGGCAAGCGGACCCAGCGGATTCATCTGCTGTCATCAGGCGAGCGCACCCTGGTAGCCACATCTCTACTGTTCGCGATCTACCTCACCAAGCCGAGCCCCTTCTGTCTCATGGATGAGGTAGACGCGCCCCTCGACGACGCCAACGTGGGACGGTTCACGACCTTGCTGGACGAGTTCAAGAGCCGGACCCAGTTCCTGGTCATCACGCACAATCCGCGAACCATGCAGGCGGCCGATGCGGTGTACGGAGTGACGATGCAGGAGCCGGGGGTCTCCACCATCGTCGGCGTACGGCTCGGGGAACACACCCCGGCCTGAGCCGATGCCATGCTGATCGTTCTGCACCCTGGCGCTACCGCCGCCGAGCTGGAGCGGCTGCGTGAAGTGCTCGCCTCTCTTGGCGCCGAGGCCCGGCCGGTCGAGGGTCCCGTCGGACGCCAGGCCCTCGTCGTCAGCGCGGCGATCGCTCCGGCTGATGGCGCCCGACTCACCTCCCTCCCCGGCGTCGACGAAGTGATCTGGGGCGGGCCCCACCATCATCTCGCATCGCGCGATTGGCATCCCGAGCCGACCCGAATCCGTTTTGCTAACGGCGTGACGGTCGGGGGGGATGATGTGATCGTGATCGCGGGTCCCTGCGCGGTGGAGGGCGAGGCCCAGCTGCTCGAGACGGCTCATCGGGTCGCGGAAAGCGGAGCCCAGTTTCTTCGCGGCGGCGCTTTCAAGCCCCGGACCTCACCCTGGTCGTTCCAGGGTCTGGGACCCGCCGGGCTCGAGCTGCTGGAGCGGGCCCGCCAAGAGACCGGACTGCTCGTCGTCACCGAGGCGCTCGACCCGGACACTGTCGACCAGGTGGCGCAGGTCGCCGACGTGATCCAGATCGGCTCGCGCAACATGGCCAATCCGCCGTTGCTCAAGCGGGTGGCGCAGACCGGGCGGCCGGTGTTGCTGAAGCGGGGAATGGCGGCCACGCTGCAGGAGCTCCTGCTCGCGGCCGAATACCTGCTGGCGGAAGGAAACGGGAACGTCATCCTGTGTGAGCGAGGCGTACGTGGCTTCGATGGATCCACCCGCAATGTGCTGGACCTGGCCGCGATTCCCCTGCTGCACCAGCTCTCCCACCTGCCAGTCATCGCCGATCCCAGTCACGGAACCGGCCGGCGGTCGCTGGTACCGGCCATGGCCCGGGCCGCGCTGGCGGCGGGGGCCGATGGCGTGATGGTGGAGGTACACCCCGACCCCGACCTGGCCCATTCCGACGGCGAGCAGAGCATGCTCCTAGAGGATTTTCCGGCCCTGATGCGGGAGCTGCACGGGGTCGCCCGGGCAGTCGGTCGGCGGGTCGCGCCCGGCTTGGGAGTTCGAACGTGAAGCTGGTTGCGATGCTGTTGCTGCTCGCAGCCGGCGCGGGCAGCGCGGCCGGGCAGAGCGCCACCGACATCGCGGCCCGGGCCAGCCGGACCTATCGCAGCTTCGGCTCCATCCGCGCTTCGTTTCACCAGGTGATCGAGGACCGGATGATCGGGACCCAGGAGTCTCGCGGTGAGCTGGTTCAATCGGGCACCGCGCATCTGGCCATGCGGTTCAGCGATCCCAAGGGCGACATGATCGTCCTCGACGGGACCTACCTCTGGCTCTACACCCCGAGCACGACGCCGGGTCAGGTGATCCGGATGCCGATTCCCAGCGATCCAGTTTATGGTCCCAATGTCCTGGCCCGGATCCTCGACAAGACCACCGACCGCTATCAGATCGAGTGGCTCGGCGCCGACAGCGTCGAGAACCGAACGGTCGACGTGCTGGAGTTCATCCCCACCAGCGACGACCCGCTGTTCTCCCGGGCGGTGATCTCGTTCGATCGCCAGACGCTGGTGCCGCGCCGGCTGGAGCTGGACGAACGCAGCGGTGTACGCCGCACCCTCACCCTCTCGCGGGTGCGAACTAACGCGACGGTCAGTCGATCGGAGTTTGTTTTCGAGGTACCGAATGGGGTGCGGGTGGTCGACCGGTGAGGAGTCAACAGTCAACAGTCAACAGTGAGTCAACGGTCAACGGTCAACGGTAAGCGGTAAACAGCGAACGTCGACGTCCTCCAGCCGAGCGTCAGTCTGACTCCTGCCGAGCGTCATTCTGAGCGCAGCGAAGAATCCTCCTCGGCCAGATCCTTCGCTTCGCTCAGGATGACGAACCCCAAGCCCTCAACGCCAGTGGACCGTTCACTGTTGCCCGTTCACTGTTGCCCGTTCACTGTTCACTGTTCACCGTTTCACCGTTCACCGGTTCCCATGACCAACGCGATCGGAGATCGGGCGGCGTGGAGTAACCCCATCGCCCGCCTGACCACCGGATCGCGCCGCAGCCGGCGCGCCAACAGGGCGTCCTCTCCCCGCGCCAGCCGGACCATCTCGTCACCCAGGCGCTGGTCGAGCGCCGGCCCGGCGTGGTTCCAGGTGTCATCCGGCACCACCAGGCCGGCCGAGTCGAGCGCCGCGCGGAGCCGGGCCCGGGCCTCGGAGGAGACGATTCCAGGCTCCGGGTTTGCCGCTCCGGCGACCAGAAGCCTAGCAACCGAGCTCACCACCGACCGCCACACGGGAAACTGAGAGCCCACCGCCCGGAGAAATGCCTGCTCCGTCGTGGGGAGCGTGTCCCGTCCCACCAGGCTGTCGGGCACGATGCCCCCACCGGCGTAGACCGACCGCCCCCGGGCCGTGCTGACCCTGGGCCGCTGTTCGAGGGTGTCGCTGGTGGCCGTGTCACGCTGGATTGGGCGGCCGGTCGGGGTGAACCAGCGGCCGGTACTGATCCGGACGATCATCTTCTCGGTGAGCGGAAAGGTCTCGGCCGACAGTCCCCGGCCAAAGGAGGGCTGCCCCAGCAGCAGCGCGCGATCGTTGTCCTGGAGCGCCCCCGCCGTGATCTCGGCCGCATCGGCCGTGGTACTGTCGATCAGGACCACCACCGCCAAGCCCGACATTCGACGATCCTGGGGCTGGTCGTCACCCCAGCGCCGCGGCTCCGGAGCCCGACCCCGCAGCTCCATCAGCTTGGCACCTGGATCCAGGAAGAGATCCGCCAGTGCCACCCCTTCGTCCAGGGCGCCCTGCGAGGCACCTCGCAGATCGAGGATCAGCCCCTGGGCGCCATCCTCGAACAGCTGCTCAACACCTTGTCGAACGCTGCGGGCCGCGCCGGGGCCCAGCAGCCGCACCGCCACATACCCGACCCGGTTGTCCAGTTTGCGCGCCGGCTGCACCAGTGATCGGCGCGGTTGACTCCGCTCGACGGGAAAGGTGAGCGGTCCGATGCCCGGCCGACGCACTCGGACCTGCGCCAGGCTTCCGGCCGGCCCCGACAGGGCCGCCAGCACCTGGTCGCGACGGCCGGCATCGAGTTGGGTGTCGTTCACTCCGACCAGCTGATCGCCGGGTGCCAGTCCGACCAACTCGGCTGAAGATCCGGGCAGCACCGACAGCACCGAGATCCGGCCATCGCGCGCCGCCAGCAGTAGTCCCATGCCCCCGACATCGGCGGTTTCGGTAAGGCCGGCTTCGGACCCCTGCTGCAGCAGGGTCGCATACTCGTCATCCAGCTCCCCCAACAGCCCGTTCGCCGCCAGTCGATAGAGATCCGACTCGGGCAGCGAGTCCACCCCGAAGCGACGCACATGGGAGAACACTTGCTCGAAGAGTCGCGTGGGTTGGATCGGCTGGTAGCCCTCGCGGGCGGGTCGCGACAGCAGCAGGTAACCCGCGGCCGAGACGCCACCAGCCAACAGGATCATCAGGGTGAACCCGCGACGTCCCATCATGGCTCCAATACCAGTTGAGGAATGACCGCCCGCAGTTCGGCCACGGCAAGCGGGAGAAGCTGATCGAGCGGCTGGGTGGCATCGAGGTGACGGATGCCGGGGCCCTGCACTGCCTGATAGTAGGCGGCGACCCGCCGGTGAAACTCGAGCGACTCCCGATCCAGGCGGTCGGGTCGCCGCCCCGAGGCACGCAGCCGTTCCAGACCGGTGTCCGCCGGGAGGGCGAGCACCAGCGTCAGGTCCGGAACCAGGCCCCCGGTCGCGGCCCGGTTCACCCATTCGAGATGGTCCCGATCCACGCCCCGTCCGGCTCCCTGGTAGGCGCGGGTGGACATCTCGTACCGGTCGGACATCACCAGGCGCCCTGCCTCGAGAGCGGGGCGGATGACGTGCGTCACATGGTCGGCCCGGGCAGTCACGTAGTAGAGCAGCTCCATTTCGGGCGTCCAATGCCGGTCGGCGACCAGCAGCTCCGCCCGCAGGGCTTCGGCCACCGGTGTGCTTCCCGGCTCGCGCACCAGCAGGACATCGATCCGCCGGTTCCGAAGCCATTCCGCCAGCTGTGGCGCCAGCGTGCTTTTGCCGGAACCCTCCGGTCCTTCCAGCACGACAAAGCAGCCGCGCGCCATCAGAGCGTGATGATGGAGCTGGTGGCGCCCTTCTCGATCCCCTGGCTGATCTGGTGATTCACTCGCGCCATCAGCTTGTCGAAGTTGGCCCGGGCCACCACGTAGCTTTGCCCCGAGGGGCTCAGCTCCAGCTCGCGCACCGCCTGCTCGTAGGCCTGGGTGGTCGCCTCGTCGGGGAGCTCGCCGCGGGAGATGGCGACATCGACCTGCCGGGCCAGCTCCTGAATCCGCTCCAGCCGCGCGACCGCGTCCTGATCCGAGCGCAGGCTCTGCTCCGACCGGCGCAGCGCCTGATACTCGGACGACTGTCCGATCATCCGGCCGAGGTCGACCGCCTTCTCGTCAAGCATTGTCGGGCTCCCATTGCGCCGCGAGGTACCGCGGACGCCGGTACAGGTCGTCGAGCACGCGAACCGCGCGCCAGCCGGATGCGGTGGCGACTTCCGCCGTCACAGCCGCGCGGGCGGCATCGAGCTCCATGAACAGCCAACCGCCCGCCCGCAGGATGGCGGGCGCCAAAGTCAGGATCCGCCGAGCCTCCGCCAGACCATCGGGCCCGCCATTGAGGGCCATTTCCGGCTCCCAGTCGCGGACCGAGGAGTGGAGGGCTCGGAGCTCCCCAGCCGCAATGTAGGGAGGGTTGGTCACGATGACATCGAACCGTTCTCCCGACACCGGCTTCACCCAATCTCCCAGCACCCAGCGGACGGACAGCCCGGTGCGAGTCCCATTCTCCCGCGCCAGCGCGAGGGCCGCAGGCGACCGATCGATGCCGACCACCTCGTCGTACGCCGCCTCATCGGCCAGAGCCAGCGCCAGGCAGCCGCTCCCCGTGCCGAGATCGAGTGCCCGCCCGGTGGAACCACGCGCCAGCGCCAGATCGACCAGGCCTTCGGTCTCCGGGCGTGGGATCAGGGCCCGGCGGTCGCATCCAAGGATGAGACGTCGGAACCCTACCGTCCCCACCACATACTGCCTGGGTTCTCCCGCCGCCCGTCGCGCCACCGCCTGGCGAAACCGGACGGCCAGGTCGGCACTCAGGCGGGCGTCGGGCAGGACCAGGGTCGCTCCCGGAGTGGGGCCCGCCAGTTCGCTCCAGATCAGGAGCGCCTCGCGCCTCGGCTCGGGAATGCCTGCCGCAGCGAGGTCGGCGATCGCCTGGTGAAGCGCAGTGGCCCGCTCCCTGGTCCCGGCTTCCTGCTCCCTGGTCCCTGCTTCCTGCTCCCTGATGTCAGGCACGAGACTGTTCCTCGCGGCTCGCCACGCGCAGGGCGTCGACCAGCTGGTCCAGATCACCATTCATCACTTCGGCCAGATTGTGGATCGAAAGGTTGATGCGGTGGTCGGTGACCCGGCTCTGGGGAAAATTGTAGGTCCGGATCTTGGCTGAACGGTCGCCGGTGCCGACCATGGTCCGCCGCTCGGCGGCGCGGGCGGCCTCCTGCTCCGAGATTCGCTTGTCGAGCAGGCGGGCCCGAAGCACTTCCATGGCCTTGATCTTGTTCTGCAGCTGAGATTTCTGATCCTGCTGTGAGACCACGATCCCGGTGGGCAGGTGCGTGATGCGGACCGCGCTATCGGTGGTGTTGACACTCTGTCCGCCCGGTCCCGACGAGCGGAACACATCCACCCGGATGTCCTGCGGTTCGATCTTGACGTCCACTTCCTCCGCCTCCGGGAGAATGGCCACGGTGGCCGCGGAAGTGTGGATCCGGCCCTGGTTCTCGGTGGCTGGCACCCGCTGGACCCGGTGTACCCCGGACTCCCGCCGCAGCAAACCGTAGGCGCCGGTACCCCGGACCGCGGCCACCACTTCCTTGACGCCGCCCAGGGTCCCCTCGCTCAGCTCCATCACCTCCACCTTGAGGCCGTGGCGCTCGACGAACCGGGTGTACATCCGGAACAGATCCGCGGCGAACAGCGCGGCTTCGTCGCCCCCCGTGCCGGCCCTGAGCTCGATGATCGCATCGCGATCTTCCAGGGGGTCGCGGGGCAACAGCAGCTCGTGCAGCTCCGTTTCCAGCGCCGCGATCTCGCCGGGGAGGCGGTCGATGTCCAGCCAGGCGAGCGCCGACATCTCGGGATCGGCGGCATCGCCGGCGAGCTCCTGCGCTTGCCGCAATTCGTCCTGCAACCGAAGCAATCGCTCGGCCTTGCGCTGGATAGGAGCAAGCCGCGCGTGCTCGCGACCGAGCGCTTGCAGGCGCCCGGCCTCGCGGGCGGTGGCTGGATCGGCCAGTTGCCTGGCCACCTCCTCCGCCCGCTCGAGAGCCTGGCGGAGCAGGGCATCCATGATCAGGCCTTGGTAGGCTCGGTCGCGTACTTCCGGCGGAACCGATCGACCCGGCCGGCCGTATCCATCAGGCGCTGCTTGCCGGTGAAGAACGGATGGCACTGAGAGCACACTTCGACGTGGATGCTGGTGGCGGTCGAGCGGGTCTCGAACTTGTTGCCGCAGGCACACTCCACCATGAGGGTGCGATAGGGCGGATGCAGGTTGGGTTTCACACGGGTTCCCGGTTCTGGCCCGGCCGCGGCCCGCACAGGAGCGATGACCACGTAACCGAGCTTAACGCAGTAACTTAGCCTGCTCGGACATGAGAATCAACCACCCGGGGCGTGGGGGTGGTGAACCGGAGAGTGCCGGATGCCCAATGCCCATGGCAGAGGGACCTCCTCGGCGGCCCCTTCTGCAATCGGCACTGGGCAACGTGCATTCTCCAGTTCACTCCCCCCTCTCACTTCTCCCCTCTTACCTTTGGTGAATGTCCTCGCCGGTGGAAGTCCTGCGCAAGGTCCCACTCTTCTCCGGTCTTTCCGAGGCCGACCTGGAGGGATTTGCCCCGGTCCTGAGGGAGCGCCGGTTCCCCAAGGGCAGCGTCATCATGATGCAAGGCGAACGAGGCGACGCGCTGTATCTGCTGGCCGAGGGCCAGGTGAAGGTGGTACTGATCGGAGAGGACGGGCGCGAGGTCATTCTGTCGGTGCTCGGGCCCGGGTCGTTCTTCGGCGAGATGGCGCTGCTGGATGACGAGCCCCGTTCGGCCCACGTCGTTGCCATGGATGATTCGCTCCTGCTGCTGCTCCGGCGGGAGGATTTTCAATCCCGCTTGCGCTCCTCCCCCGATGTCGCCTTCGGCCTGCTGCGGGAGTTGTCCCAACGACTGCGCCGGGCCGATGACACGATCGGCAGCCTGGCCCTGCGGGACGTGAACGGCCGGATCGCGCATCTGCTGCTGGAGCTGGCCCAGGAAGAAGGCGGCGATCGCATCACCCGCCGGCTCACCCACGCCACCATCGCCCAAATGGTGGGCGCCAGTCGCGAAACCGTGTCCCGCACCCTGAGCACGCTCGCCAGCACCGGAGTGCTGCGCATGACCCGGCGCGAGATTGTCCTGATCGACAAGGAACCACTCCGCCGCGCGGCCCAACGGGCGTGACTGACGGACGGGCAGACGGACCGACGGACCGACGGACGGCCTTTTCCGGGTGAGGACTGCAATGCGGTTTAGAACCTAAATGCCCCAGTCCGTCAGTCCGTCAGCCCGTCCGTCCGTCCGCTTTTGGGGCGTGCGCGGCTCGATCCCTTGCCCCGGCCCCCGGACCGTCCGCTACGGCGGCAACACCCCGTGCGTCACGCTGGAGCACCCGGAAGGCGATCTGGTGATTCTCGATGCCGGGACCGGGATCCGGGAGCTGGGCATGGCCCTCCGCGACCGGGGCGGGACCGTCGCCGCGGACTTGCTCCTCAGTCACATCCATTGGGACCATATCCACGGTCTGCCATTCTTTTTCCCGCTCTACACTGAGGGCACCCGGATCCGGATCTTCGGTCCTCGGCACCAAAGTGGGCTCAGAAGCCTGCTCGGGCGTCAAATGACCTGGGAGATGTTCCCCATCCCGGCGTCCGCCCAAGTGGGCATCGAGGACGTCGTGGAATTGGACGGTGAGGCTTTTCCGGCCGGGGGTTGGGAGGCCGGCGCGTTCCGGCTGTGCCACCCCGGTCCAACCCTGGGATATCGCTTTACCAGAAAAGGGGTTGAGCCGCTCGCCTACATCACGGATAACGAGCTGGCCGGCCGGGTTCATGGGGTGACGGCTGCGTGGCGGGACGATCTGGTAGATTTCCTGCAAGGGGTCCATACCCTGGTGCACGATGCGACCTGGTCGGACGACCGACTGGAGTCGGTTGCCGGCTGGGGGCATTCGACCTCACGCCAGGCGGTCGAGTTGGCCCGGGACGCAGGATGTCGACGCCTGGTGCTGTTTCACTTCAACCCCGAGCACGACGACCACACCATGGATCGACAACTGACCGAGGCGCGTTCCGTGGCCCAGGCCATTGCCCCGGGTCTCGACGTCGTGGCAGCTATCGAAGGACACACGCTGGCTTTGGAGTAGAATCTTGAACCACCGAGGGGTGCTGGGTAACCGATGGAGCCTGCTGGCCGGTGCGGCCCTTGCCGCTGCGTTGCCGTTAGGCGCGCAGCAGGGCGACAGCCGCCCCGGCATTGCCGTGCTGCCGTTCGAGAACGGGGGGTCGTACGGGCAGGACCGGGAAAACTACGAAGCGCTGCGGCGGGGCATCGCCGGATTGCTCATCAGCCATCTGGCCCAGAATCCAAGCATCCGTCTGGTGGAACGGAGCGAGTCACAGCGGCTGCTGGATGAACAGTCGCTGGGCGCGGCAGGACGAGTGGACCGGGAGACCGCGGCCCGGGTAGGGCGACTGGTCGGGGCCCGCTACATGATCGCCGGGACGTTCATCGACCTGTACGGCGATTTCCGGGTCTATGCCCGCATCATCGACGTGGAGACGGGAGAGATCCTCCAGGTGGCCCGCCCCGACGTCAAGCTGCGTGAGCTGCGGGATCTCGACCGCATGACCCAGACGCTGGCCGTGAGCATCATGACGACCACCAAGCTTCCCAGCCTCCCCCCGACCACCCGTCTCGCCTCCCGGACCATTCCGCCGGAGGCCATGACCATGTACAGCCGCGCGCTGCTGTACGAGGATCGCGGCGACAAGGCCAAGGCGATCGAGTACTACCAGATGGCCATCGACAAGTTCCCCGAGTTCACCGAGGCCAAAGAAGGACTCAGGAAGGCGCGCGGCTCCGGGACCTGACCGCCGCCGTAAGCCCCGCCGCCAGGCCCAGGTGAAGCGGGAGTGCCAGCGCGATGATCTCGCCATTGGCCTGCCCTCGACCGGGCAGGCCTTGCATTGCCAGACCGGCCAGCGACCCGACCGCCACCAGCCACGCCAGCGCCAGCGCCACCCGCCCGCGGGTCTTCTCGCCCCGGAGCGCACCGGGCAGCACTGGAAGCAGCACCACCGCGAGCAGATTGAACTGCCAGAGGTTTTCGTTCCTGAACGCGATGGCATGTTCGCTGAAGAACGCCAGAAAAACCAGGACCGCGCCGCCCACGGCCGCGAACAATGCCCACAGACCGGCCAGGCCGCCGAAGACCATCCGGGTCCAGCCGGCCGGTGCGGCCCGCCCCAGCAGCAGTAGAATCCCGCCCAGGGCGGCGCCCGCCAGGAGGAACTGCAGCGTCCAGTCGGTCGGGGCATTCGCCACCGGCCACAGATCGCTCTCCGCCAGCGCCAGTTCGCCCTTGACCAGCGGCACCAGCTGGCCGTCCGGCCCCGCGATCATCACGCCGCGGATGTAATCCCGCAGCATGAGCGGGAGGAACGTCTCCTGGTAACGGCTGACGGGAAGATCGGCGGCGGGACCGAGGCCGGCATCGACCCCGAACCAGTTGATCAGGTTGTTCTCGAGCGAGCGCCGCGTGTGCCAGCGATAGCTGACGCCGGATGCCGCCGTGTCGAGCCGGGCCCGGATCGCGCCGCCGATGACGCTGTCGATGGCGTCCCGCAGCCGGGTCGAGCAGTTGTCGCGGTAATAGTCGTAACGGTACCGGCCCCGGTCGTGCTCGTAATCAGCTTCCAGCAGTTCCCTGAGCCGGATCCGGTCCGCGGGAGGGAGCGCCAGCTGTTGCATCCAGGCGGAACGTTGCCGCCGGATGTAGGAGTTGAGGAGGGCGACCCCATCTTCCCGGCCCATCCAGTACTGCATCCGCCCTCGGGCGAAGCCGATCAAAAACCGCTTCTCTTCGAAGCTGAAGCGCCCGTAGTCGTAAGCGACGCTCTCGCTGGTGACGGTGTCGCGGATGAGGATCGCGTTGTGACCGAACCGTTCCCAGATCTGGGGACCAGGCCCGAAGGTGACCAGATAGACGGCCAGGCGGCGGCCGTCGTGCGCCGGCGGAACCTCAAACGGAGGGGGCTGCTGCTGCGCCGGCCCGGTGAGGACCAACGCCAGGAACAGGGGAATCACAAGGTGACGTCGCGTCCGTCGGCGGCGGAGCGATAGATCGCTTCCAGCACCTTGAGCACCGTGACCTGCTCATCCAGGAGGGGAGGTGGGGCCTCGCCCCGGAGAGCCGCGAGAAAGTGAGCCCATTGGGCCCGGAACGCGGCGATGAAAAGATTCTCCCGGTTGCCGGAGCCGGACGGCGATACGTCGTGGACCGTGCCGTGCATTTCCTTCCAGACCCGGAGCGGGTTCAGACTGGCGCTGCCTTTGGCGCCACGAACGCCGGCGCCGAAATACTCGCCCTCGCCGATGTAGCGCCAGGTGACGTCCACGAAAATCGACAGCCCGCCCTCGCAGTGGACCAGCGCGCTGCCGGACTGCTCCACCGCGCGATCGCTCCGGCCGGCGTAGGCCAGGCTGGCGCTGACCCGCGTGGGCACCGGGTTGCCGGCCATCCAGAAGCAGAGGTCCAGCATGGTGAGGCCGAGATCGAGCATGGCGCCGCCCCCGGATTCTTCCCGGCGCTGGCGCCAGCCGAGCGGCGCCCGGGTGGGGCGGGCCACGTGCCATCCGGCCCGGATGCTGTCGAGCTCGCCCAGCTCTCCGCCCTGCACGAAGCTGCGGATGGCCTGGGTATCGGGACGATAGCGATGGTTCATGCCCACCATCACCACCCGGCCGGCGCGGTCGGAAGCCCGGATGATTCGTTGCACGCTCTGACTCGAGAGCGCCACCGGCTTTTCCACCAGGACATGTAACCCGGCCGACAAGGCCGCAAGGATGTGCGGTTCGTGCAGGTGGTTGGGGGTGCAGATCAGCAGCACGTCGAGCTGCTCGTGCCCCAGCAGATCCTCGATGTCGTCGTAGACGCTGGGAACGCCGTACCGGCTGGCGAGGGCCCGCGCCTTGGGCACATCGCTGTCGCAGAGCGCCGAGACCTGGACGGTGCGGAGCTTCTTGAGCACGGGGAGGTGCGCGACCTGAAGCACCGCGCCGGCCCCGATGACTCCCAGGCGAAGGATATCGCTCATTGGGGGTACAACATAATCGTTCCGGGTTCTGAGTTCCGGGGGCGGTGAGCTACCGAGAGCGGCCGGCTACCAGCGCCGTTCCAGGGTGGTCCCCGGGAAATACGCCGCCACGATCTGTTCCGCTCCGTAGCCCGCCCGAGCCCGGCCCACCGCACCCCACTGACACATGCCGACGCCGTGCCCGTTGCCGTGGCCTTCCAGGACCAGGCGGATCAGGCGATTGGCGGAACGCGTGGCCTGTACCTCGAACGTGGTGCTGCGCAGGAGCGGAGCCCCTTCCGGACGCAGCACGTGACGGATGGTCTGGCCCGTCACCGGTACCCCCGAGGTGCCCAGCTGAATCCGGATGGATGCCACCCGGCCCGAGCTGCTCCGGTCGGTGACCACCACGTCTCGCACCTCGGTCACCCGGGTCGCGGAAACGCCGGCGGCAGCCGGGAGGGTGGTGCGCAGAGTCGCCCGAAGCTGCTCGCCGGTCCATTCTTCCCGCCACTGGTAGCGGGGAGAGATAGCACACCAACTCTGGCCGGTCGGACCCTGATCGACCACCGACTGGAGATATGGCAGACCGCCGTTGACGAACGCTTCGGCGCCGCCCGCGGTCCGTCCCCCACAGGTCGAATGGAAAAAAGCCTCGATCGGCTGGTCCGCGTAGGTGATGACCAGTCCCCGGGTCGCCGCCACCGCCGCGCGGCCAGCCGGCGTTTCCGATGCCACGCCGGTGTAGGCCTGGTCCGATATCGTCGCCAGCAGATCGAATCCCTGGGTGCGCCAGCGACCCACCACCCGGAGGGCGAACGTGCGGGAGACGATGGCCTGCGCCTCCAGCGCCGCTTCCTCGCCCGGGGCCCGGCGGCCCATTTCGGCGTTCACCACACCCGCGAGGTAGTCTTCGATCCCGACCCGGTTCACCACCAGCAGGCCGGTAGTGGTGGCCGTGATCGCGACCCGCCCCCGATACTCCCGATCCGCGATCCGCACTGTTCCGCTGTCACGAGGCCAGAGCTCCAGGGTGAGTGAGGGACCGAGCCTCATGCCGGCCACATGGAGTCCGACCCGATCGCCTTGGGTCGCCGCACGGGCGACGGTGCCGGCCGGCAACTCGGCGATCGGCTGGCCCTCGCCGTCGAGCACCCGGACCGGCCCACCCCCGCCCACCTCAACGCCGGACGCCCCCCGCGTCAGCGCCACGTACACCTCCGGCGCGGATGACTCGGCGACCACACCGGCCGGAGGCCCTGCCCCGGTCTCGACACCGTAGCAGGCCGCCAGCAGCAGCGCGACGAGCGGGATCCCGGCCCTGGCCGTGCCCGCTGGCACTATGAGAGGAAACTCTCGAGGGCTTTGGCGCGGCTCACGTGGCGAAGCCGGCTGAGCGCCTTCTCCTTGATCTGCCGTACCCGCTCCCGCGTAATACCGAGGCGGCTGCCGATTTCCTCGAGGGTGAGAGGCTCCGGCTCGTCCAGCCCGAAGTAGAGCCGGAGGATCTTGGCTTCGCGCTCTTTGAGGGTGGTGAGGACTTCCTCGATCGACTGGGTGAGGGCGTGCTCGAACGTTTCAGCGTCGGGGCCGGCGTTCTGGGTATCCGGGAGATAATCCAGCAGCCGGTTGTCTTCCCCGGGGGTCAGCGGGGCGTCCAGCGAAAGGTGATTCTGCGAAATCGACAGCGTCTTCTGCACCTCCTCCATCTCGATGTCCATCCCCTCGGCGATTTCGGCCGGGGTAGGCTCGCGGCCCAGCTCCTGGAGCAGGGCGGAAGAGCGGCGGGTGATCTTGTGAAGCGTCCCCGCCCGGTTGAGGGGCACCCGGACGATACGGCTTTGCTCCGCCAGGGCCTGCAGAATCGCCTGGCGGATCCACCAGACCGCGTATGAGATGAACTTGATGCCTTTGGTTTCGTCGAACTTGTGGGCCGCGCGGATCAAGCCGAGGTTGCCCTCGTTGATGAGATCGGCGAGGGACACGCCCTGGTTCTGGTACTTCTTCGCCACCGAGACCACGAAACGCAGGTTGCTGCGCACCAGCTTGTCGAGCGCCTCCTCTTCGCCGGTCCGGATTCGCTGGGCCAGGTTGACCTCCTCATCCTGGGTGATGAGGGGGTAGCGAGAAATGTCGCGCAAGTATTGGTCGAGCGAGCCCTCATCTGTCGACGACGAGTGCCGGGAAGACCCGACCTGGATTGGACGCATGAAGCTGAACCTCTCGGGGGAACTTATCCCAACGGCTGAATTGTTACCCAGCGCCGGACGGGAGCGCAACCCGCGGCCCATTGACGATTGACAATTGACGATTGACGATTGGCGGATGGGGCGTCGGGATGCTCGCGAATGCGCTCGGAACCAACCCCGCAATCGACAATCGTCAATCGTCAATCGTCAATAATTGTCGATCTGCGCCCGCTGCAGCATCCCGGAATAGTCGACGTAACAAACCTTGGTCTCGGAGTAGAAATGGTAGACCTCCCAGCCGCCTTCCCGGTGACCGTTGCCGGTCTGCTTGACGCCACCGAAGGGCAGATGGGCCTCGGCCCCGATAGTGGGCGCGTTCACATAGGTGATCCCGTTGTCCAGCCGCTGCATGGCGCGAAACGCCAGATGCACGTCCTGCGTGTAGAGCGAGCTCGACAAGCCGTATCGGACACTGTTGTTGATTCGGACGGCATCGTCGAAACTGTTGAATCGGATGACACTCAGCACCGGACCGAAGATCTCCTCCTGGGCCAGCCGATCGTTGCCCCGCACGCCGGCGAAGATGGTGGGGCGGTAGAACCAGCCCTTGGACAGCCGGGTCCCGGTGCCCCGGCGTCCGCCCGCGACCAGCTCGGCGCCGTCCTCCTTGCCGATCTGCACATAGCGTTCCACCTTGTCGCGAGCCGCCTGATGGATCAGCGGCCCCACGTCGGTGTCCTTCGCCAGCCCGCTACCCAGCCGCATCCCATTGGCGGCTTCTTCCAACCGGGCCACGAACTTGTC
>DASWKS010000585.1:0-5446 GCA_036396495.1 Gemmatimonadales bacterium | reverse complement strand
GGGGGGAGTGAATTCGGAGTGCCGAATGCCGAATGCCCAAAGCAGAGGTAAGGCAGATGGGGACCCCCCCTCTGCATTGGGCACTGGGCATTGGGCACTCTCCATTCACTCCTCCCTCCCACCTTGGGTTAGCTTTCGTACCTCAAGAGGGAGGTGAGTGTGATTACGCCCGAAACCGTCCGCAAGGCATTGCGCCAGGTAAAGGACCCCGAGCTCGGTCTCAACATCATCGACATCGGCCTGGTCTACGACGTGGCGGTGACGCCCGAGGGCGACGTGACGGTCAAGATGACCCTCACATCCCCCGGCTGCCCCTCCGGCGCGGAAATCATGCAGGACGCGAAACTGGTGGTGGAAGAGCTGGAAGATGTTCGCTCAACGACCATCGAGCTGGTGTGGGAACCCTATTGGACGCCGGAGAAAATGGACCCGAGGGTAAAGGCATTCATGGGCTTTTGAGGTGGGAGGTGGGAGGGGTGAGGGGGGAATCAATTGAGAGTGCCCAATGGCGAATGCCCAATGCAGAGGGTCTCACCCCTCTGCCATACTTCTGCCATGGGCATTGGGCATTGGGCACTCTGCATTCACTCCGCCCTCAGCCCTCGTTCCTTCTCCCGTTCCTGACGGCGACAAGTAGTTCATCCCCGAAACTCGCCACCTGCCAGCGCCGGATTCCCGGAATCTGCGCCAGACCATCGAGCGTATCCGGTACCTGACGCGCGATCGTTTCCAGTACGCTGTTGGGACAGACCACGCCGGGGGCGAGCTCCAGTCGGCCGGTGATGGTGGTCCTGGCTTCCTTGAGCCGCGCCAGCCGTGACTCGACCTCGGGCTCGCGCTGCCGGCGGGGGTTCCGCTCCACCCGGGGCAGCTCCTTCTCCGGCAATCGCTGCCCCCGTCGCACGGCTGCGACGATGGCTCGGCCTCTGCGCTCGGCCGTTTCCTTGCCCACGCCCTTGATTGCCCCCAGCGCTTCCGGTGCGGTCGGCGCCTCGTGGGCAATCGCCAGCAATGCCTCGTTGCCGAGAATACGGAACTCGGCCCGATCGGTTCGCTGGGCCACTTCCTGACGCCAGCGGTGCAGCTCGCGCAGGATGGCGAGCTCGCGCGGCGGCAGGGCCTTGGCGCCCTTGATCCGCAGCCAGCCCGGCTCGCGGTCCGGGTCATTGGTCCAGCGGACCCGAGTGAGCTGCTCGAATTCCTCCAGGGCCCACGCCATGCGGCCCAGCGCGGTGACCTTTTCCGCCATCAGGTCGCGCAGCTCGACCAGATGGGAGGTGTCGCCCGCGGCATAGGCCAGCATCGCGGGCGTCAGCGGCCGGGCCGACCAGTCGGCCCGCTGGAACCGCTTGTCGACCTTCACGCTCAGGTGTTTCTCCAGCAGCGCGGCCAGCGACAGCCCGGGCTCGTTGATCAGCTCGGCTGCGACCCGGGTATCGAACAGCCGCGTGGCGTGGAATCCATACTGGAGATCAAACAGGCGGAGGTCGTAATCGGCATCGTGAAAAACGATTTCGATCGCGGGATCGGCCAGCAGCGCGCCGAAGCCCCGCAGATCCGGCACCGCCAGCGGATCGATGATCGCGGTCTGTTCGCGGGTGGATACTTGAATCAGGTAGATGCGGTCCAGGTGGCGGTGGAAGCTGGCGGCCTCGGTGTCCACCGCCAGAACGGTCTCGGGTTCCAGCTCCGCCATCAGCCGGGCGAAATCCTCCTGGCTGGCCACGAGCCGAGGCTCGGTCAGGCTCGAAGATTCAGCTGTGGCTTGTGGCATAACACCAACTCTCTCAATGACTTGCGGCGACAGATCCGGACCGGGGCTGGGGCTGTACCTCGGCCTGGACCGTCCGGAAAGGTAGCGCAGCCGCCCCGAGGCACCCTACCTTGGCCGGTATGCCCGATTTGACGGTAAACGGGGTCCGCCTGGCGGTCGAGGACGTGGGTGAAGGTCCCGCGATCCTGTTCGTGCATGGCTTCCCGGCGGACGCGAGCCTGTGGCAGCACCAGATCGCCGGACTGAACGGGTACCGGCGCGTCGCCCCCGATCTGCGCGGCATGGGACATTCGGATGCGCCGGCCTCCGGGTACAGCATGGCGAGCTACGCCGCCGACCTCCGGGTATTGCTCGACAAGCTGGTGGTGGATCGGGCGGTGCTGTGCGGTCTCTCGATGGGCGGCTACGTGGTCTTCGAGTGTCGGCGTCTCTGGCCCGAGCGAATCTCGGGCGTGGTGTTGATGGACACCCGGGCCGAACCCGACAGCGAGGAGGCGCAGCGGTCCCGCGACACTCTGATCGCCGAGACGCGCGCGTCGGGGGCCGCGGCGGTGGTCGCGGCCCTGCTGCCCAAACTGTTAGGTGCCACCACGGTCGAACGGCAGCCGGAGGTCGTCGCGCAGGTGCGACGCATGATACTGGGGACGCCGGTCGCGGGGATCGTCGGCGCGCTGGAAGCGATGAAGGTGCGGCCCGACAGCCGGCCCCTGCTGCCGGATTTGGCGGCTCTGCCGGTGCTGGTAGTGTGCGGTGACGAGGACACGGTGACGCCACCCGACACGGCTCGGGCGATGGCTGCCGCGATCCCGGGCGCGGCGCTGGAGATCATCCCCGAAGCGGGCCATTTCGCGCCGCTGGAACGGCCCGACTTGGTCACAACCGTGTTACATCGGTTTCTGGACGCCGCGAAGATGTGAGGGGGAGGGACGTGTGCAACTTTTCGGGGGTCTCAGGCGTCTATAGAGATAGCGGACCCGGTCTAATATCCATTGGACCACCGCTGTTCCAGTATCATCCCTCCTTGTCGGCCCTGGGGCACTTGCAGCTCCGGGGCCGGCTTTCTTTTCCTGGTCGCGACGGGCGAGGCGACTACCGTTTAGGTCGTACCGGCGGATTGTCCCCCTCGAACACTTCCCGGTTCTTCGCGATATAAGGTTCCTGGTTGGCCGGTACGTCGTCTTCGGGGAAAATGGCGGTCACCGGGCATTCCGGTTCGCAGGCACCGCAGTCGATGCATTCATCGGGGTGGATGTACAACATATCCTCCCCCTCGTAGATGCAGTCGACGGGACAGACGTCGACGCAGCTTCTATCCTTGACCCCAATGCACGCTTCGGTGATCACATACGTCATGCAGAGAATCCTCCGTCGCCGAGCCCCCGGCCCGGTCGCTGGCATAGAGATAAGAATCGGCTCCCGGGGACGCAAGGGGAATGCCGTAGCGTTAATGGCCATCGGGGCGGCGCTTGTGGGAGGCGCTGCTGCGGCCCAATCTCCCCCCACCTGCCAGGCGGGCAAGACCGCGCTGGTGCTCTCCGGCGGCGGGGCCAAAGGCATCGCCCATATCGCGGTGCTGAGGGTGCTCGACAGTCTAGGGGCCCGCCCCGATCTGATCGTCGGGACCAGCATGGGATCGATCATCGGCGCGCTCTACGCCAGCGGGCACGACAGCCGCGCCATCGACTCCATCGCGCGGGAGCTGTCACCCGCCGAGCTCTTCGCCCGGGCCGATCCGCAGAGCCCCCGGCCGTGGCGCCCGCTGAGACCGCTTCTGGTCTGGGTGCAGGGCGAATCCGGGCTCGCCTTGCGAAGTCCCGGCGTGGATGAGCCGCGAACCAACGGGATGCTCTCGGCCATGCTGCTGCGCGGCAATCTGCTGGCGCGCGGCGATTTCGATTCCCTTCCCATTCCCTTTCGTGCCGTAGCCACCAACCTGGCCACCCGCGAACCGGTGGTGCTCGACCGCGGGGATCTGGCACAGGCGGTCCGGGCCAGCATCGCGGTGCCGTTGGTGTTTCCCCCCGAGCCGGTGGACTCGCTGCTCCTCACCGACGGGGGGCTCTCGGCCAACATCCCGATCGCGGTGGCGCGCGAGCTGGGCGCCACCCGTGTGATCGTCTCCGACGTCACCGGGCCGCTCCGGCCGGCCCGGAATCTTTCCAGCCCGCTCGAGGTGGCGGAGCAGCTGGCCGGGTTCCTGTTTCAGCAGGCCCCCGCCAACCTCGATTCCGGCGACGTGTACGTGAAGGTGGACGTGCGCGGCTTCGCCAACCTGGATTTCTCGCCCGAGTCGCTGGAGCGGCTCCGGCAGAACGGCCGCCTCGCCGCGGATTCCGTTCTGCCCCGGGCCGCATGTCTGCCGCGCGCCCCCGAGCGCCCGCGCCCGCTGCCGGCCGGGGTCGAGGGGTTCGAATTGAACGGCGGAATCCGGAGTGATGCGACCGTGATCGAGCGGGTGTTGGGGATCGCGGCCGGGAACGCGTTGGATGAGAGCGAGCTTCGGATCCAGCTGCGGCACCTCACCGAGGTCGATACCTACGACGCGTTTTGGCTCGGGCCGGAAGGTGAAGGCGAGCGGGTGCGCTTCCGGAGCGTGGTACGCCGCGCGCCGCCCCGGCTGGCAGGCGTGACCGTCGCGTACGACAACGACCTGGGCGGCCGGCTGGGCGCCATGTATCTCGACCGCCATCTGCTGGGCACCAGTTACGAGCTGAGCGGAGTGGCCGGATTGAGCCGGATCCAGACCGACCTCACATTTGGTCTGAGACGCTATTTCGGATATGGTCGGTTTCGAGTGGCGCCCGCCCTTACCGCCCGGGTGGCCGAGGAAAAGATCATCCGCTACAGCGAAGCCGGTGAAGAGCTCGGGCGGCCTTCGACCCGCGAGGCGGTGTTCTTCGCCGGCCTGGAGCGCGAGTTGGGGGGCAGCTGGGTGGTGACGGTCGGCGGCGACGCGCGGTTCTGGCGCGAGGCCGATACCACAACGGCGCGGAGCGGAGGCGAAACCGGCCGAAGCGGGGGCGTGCTGATCCGGATGACGGGTGGACTGGGCCTGGTTCACCTGTCCGGAGAAGCCGTCATCTCGGGCACGTTTCGCCGGGTGCAGGGCGAATTGTCGGGCGCGGCCCATCTGGGCCGCCTCACGTTGGCGCCGAGCGCGCGCCTGGGTTGGGGCCAGCGATTGCCGCTCCAGAATCGCTTTCCGCTGGGCGGCGACGAAGGATTCCCCGGGCTCGCGGTGGAGGAGCGGCGGGGTGATCGCGAATTGTCCGCGGGCCTCCAGGCCGCGTGGAAGCTCCGCGATCAGGTCTCGCTCCTGTTGCTGTTGGCCGGCGGGCGCATCGCCGACGGAGGCGGTCTGTTCGAGGACGATGGCTGGCTGGGCGGCCTTCGCACCGGGATCGGACTGGACACCGCGATTGGCCCGGTCCGGTTAGAGTACGGCGCCGCGTCCAATGGGAGGGACCAGCTCTTCGTGCGGATCGGACGATGGTTCTGACGAGGGAGGAGGGAGGAGGGAGGAGAGGGGAATGAACTGGAGAGTGCCGAATGCCCAATGCCCATTGCAGAGGGTCCCGCCCTCCCCCCTACTTCTGCATTGGGACTTGGGCATTCGGCACTCTCCAGTTCATTCCCCTCTCCTCCCTCCTCCCTCCTCCCTCGTCAGAACCA
>DASWKS010000584.1:0-2167 GCA_036396495.1 Gemmatimonadales bacterium | reverse complement strand
CGAACGAGAGCTCAGGGGGAAGGTCCCCGATGGAGTGCTGGAGTCCCTCAGCGTTCGTCCCGGACCGGTCGCGCGGGTACTGAGCGACGTGGTGAACGAACAGAAGGCCGGATTGGTGGTGCTCGGCGCCAAGCGGCACGGGACCGTGGCGCGCTGGCTGGGCGGCAGCACCGCCAAAAACGCGGTGCGGGCGCTGCACTGCCCCGTCCTCATCTCCACCGGGCCCAAGCGGCCGGAGCGGATTCTGGTCTCGGTCGATCTCTCCGAGATGGCAAAGCCGACGCTGGAATCAGCCCAGGCGTGGGCCGGGCTGTTCGGCGCGGCGCTCCGAGTCCTCCACGTGGTCGAGCCGCTGCTGATCGGCACCGAAGGGATGCCTCTGCTGGACGTAGGCCTGTTCGATGCCGAAGCGGAGCAGGCCTTCCACCAGAACATCCGGCCCCTGGTGAAACACCCCGGAGCCGAGTCGGTGGTTCGCCGGGGCTCGGCTCTGGCCCAGATCGAAGCCGAAGCCGAGAGCTGGAAAGCGGACCTGACCGTGATCGGTGCCCACGGCCGAGGCCGGATGGAACGATTGTTCCTGGGAAGTGTGAGCGAGGGCGTGGTGAACGCGCTTCCGTCCTCGGTGCTCGTCGTGAGGAGTTAGTCGGAGCCGGTTGCGCGTGGTCCCGCCCCGCCCGCCACTTGCAGCGCGACTGGCCTCCCGCCTCATTTGTACGGCGTGAAACTTCTCATTCTCCTGTTCCCGGTGACGGTGGTCCTCTCGGCTTGCCGCGCCGAGAACGACGCACCCCCTCCATCGGTATCCCTCGATTCGGCCAAAACCGAGCCGCCCTCCCCCGAAGAGGGCCTGGTCATCTCCTTCCCCAAGGCGGCCGCGGCCATCCGCAGCGGCATCGCCGGCGGCCGGGCCGTGGGGCTTTCCCGGCCGGCGCTGGCCGCCGAGCGCGAGGCGCTGAGACGGCTGTACGACTCCGAGACCCACGCTCCCCTCTGGGTCAACGTCGCCGGCAAGCCCACCCAGGCGGCTCGCGACGCGATCGCGGCGATGCAAACCGCGCTGGAAGACGGGCTCGACACCCTGGACTACAGCGCCACCGCGCTGGACTCGGCCGCCAACGTGATCGACTCGACCCACGCTCCCGATCCGGCGGTGGTGGGCCGCTTCGATCTCGCCTTGAGCACCGCCTTCATCCGCTATGTCGGCGACCTGCACAGCGGCCGAATCGATCCCCGGCGCATCGGCTTCAAGCTCGATCTCCCGGTCCGCCGCGCCGACATCCCGGCCATGGTACGTACCAGTCTGGCCGACGGCACCATTCCCCAGCTGGTCCTGACCCAGCGATCTCCCCTGGTCCAGTACTTCCGGGTGAAGGAGGCGCTGGCCCGCTATCGCGAGCTGGCCGACAGCCTCACTGATTCGGTTCCTGCTGTCACCGCCACGGTCAAACCGGGTGAGTCCTGGACCGGTGTGAGCCCCTTGTCGCGCCGGCTGCGGCTGCTGGGCGACCTGGCCGATACGGTACCGGGTGCCTCTGCGGCGGCCCCGGCTGCCAATCCCGAAGCCGGTGTGCCGATCGAAGGTGCCAACGTGCCTGGTCGCTATGGCCCCCCGCTGGTGGCGGCGGTGAAACGGTTCCAGGAGCGTCACGGCCTGACCTCCGACGGGGTGATCGGGCGAGCCACGGTGGCGGCGCTCAATGTGCCGATTCGACGGCGGATCGCCCAGCTGGAGCTCACGCTCGAGCGGCTGCGCTGGATTCCCGACTTGAACGGCGAGCGCTTCATCGTGGTAAACATCCCGACCTTTCACCTCTGGGCCTGGGATTCGCTCAACGCCGAGGGCCTCCCCACGCTCGATATGGACGTCATCGTGGGACAGAAGGCCCTCAACACCCAGACGCCGGTCTTCGCGGAGAACATGCGCTACGTGATATTCCGGCCCTACTGGAACGTGCCGCCCGGCATCCTCAAGAGCGAAGTGCTGCCCGCGATCGCTGAGGACCCCGAGTACCTCCAGAAGAACGACATGGAGATCGTGCAGGGTCAGGGCGACGACGCCAAACCGGTCGCGCTCAATCCCGAGAACCTGGAGCTGTTGGCCCGGGGACAGCTCCGGGTCCGCCAGCGGCCCGGGCCGCGCAACTCGCTCGGCCTGGTGAAGTTC
>DASWKS010000583.1:0-3648 GCA_036396495.1 Gemmatimonadales bacterium | reverse complement strand
ATGGCCGAACCCAGAAGGAACTTGTTGCGCGCCTGCATGATGACCTCGCTTGGCCCCGCCTGGACTACCTGGACCCGGTGATCGCGGTCTGCCTAAAGCTATCGAGCATCGACCGGTGGGCGTCATACTCCGGCCGGTTGGCCCTGAGCTCCTCGTCCGCCACCGCCAGATACTGACGGTACGCCGCCTTGGCGGCGTCCGGCTTGCCGTCAAACCGGGCGATCGCGGCCCGGAGCACGAACCCGAACAGGTGTTTCGACCGCTCCGCCTGAATGGTATCAGCCAGGGCCCGCGCCGCGGCGATGTCGCCCGCGTGAAGGTGGATCAGCGCGACGTCGTAACGCGCGTCTATATCTACCTCAGGCAGGTTGCGATAAGCCATCAGCGCCATGGGCATGAAGCGGTTGGCCTGGGCGGTATCACCCTGCTCCGACGCGGTCATGACCCGGGTAAAGAGCCGGTTGAATGCCTCCCGAGGGGACATCTGACTCAAATCCGGCAGGCTGCCGCTGGAGGGAGCGGACTGAATCGCCTGGGGCGGAGCCCCGGCAGGCTTGCCCCGGAGCGCGAGCACCAGGACGAAAACCAGCACAGCCACACCCGCGATCGCGAACGGCAGCACCGGCCGACCTCCAGCGGGCGGCTGCTGGCTGGCCGAAGTCCCGGCAGCGCCAACAGTGGTGCCGCAGGCGGCGCAGAATCGGGCCCCGGCCGCGACACTCACCCCGCACTTGCCGCAGGGGCGGGCGGTCATGGCCGCCCCGCAGTGACCGCAGAACTTCCCGGAGGCTCTCGCTCCGCACGACGGACAAAGACCGGACATCGACGCCACTCGAGTGAGAGTGAAAGCGATCCTTAGGATCGATTCAATTTCGCCGTAGCCACCGGGGGGGACAAGACGGGAGCGGCGATGTCGGGTATGTTCTCATGCAGCCTTCAGGAACCCTTCACACGGGCCCAGGACAGCGCGGCTTCGACCGCCCGGCGCCATCCCAGCAACTGAGACTGTCGCCATGCCGCGTCCCCGTGTGGCGTGAAGACCTCGCGGGCAGCCAACCCCGGCGGCTCCTCGCCCCCGCCCCAAACACCCAGCGCCATCGCCGCGAGCTTGGCGGCGCCGAGAGCGGTGGTTTCGACCACGGGGGGCCGTTCGACCGGGAGCCCGAGGATGTCCGCCTGGAACTGCATCAGCCAGTCGTTTGCGGCTGCGCCGCCGTCGACCCGGAGACAGGGAACCTGGAGGTCGCTCCGCTGGACCATGGCGTCGAGCAGGTCCCGCGAACCGAACGCCATCGCTTCCAGGGCGGCCCGCACCAGATGGGCCCGGGTGGTTCCCCGGGTAATCCCGGTAATGGTCCCGCGGGCGTTAGGCTCCCAGTGGGGCGAACCGAGGCCGACGAACGCGGGAACGAAGTGCACCCCACCCGTATCGGGTACGCTCCGCGCGAGTGCCTCGGTTTCGGAGGCGCTGGCGATGAGGCCCAGCCCATCCCGCAGCCACTGCACCGCCGCACCGGCGATGAACACGCTCCCCTCAATGGCGTAGGCGGGCTCGCCCTTCGGCCCACAGGCCACGGTCGTCAGCAGACCCGGTCCGGCCTCGGGCCGGGCTTCTCCGGCGTGGACCAGAAGAAACGCGCCGGTGCCGTAGGTGTTCTTCGCCGCACCGGCTTGGACGCAACCCTGGCCGAACAGCGCCGCCTGCTGGTCGCCTGCAATGCCGGCGATCGGCAGTACGGCACCCAGATGCTCGTTGGCGGCTTCGCCGACCACCTCGCTCGAGCGGGCGACCCGGGGGAGGACGGTCTCGGGTACCGAGAACAGGCCCAGAAGTTCGGGGTTCCAGGACCGGGTCTCGAGATCGTAGAGCAGAGTGCGCGACGCGTTGGTGTGGTCGGTGACGTGGACCGCGCCCCCGGTGAGGCGCGCGATGAGCCAGCTGTCGACTGTCCCGGCCGCGAGCTCGCCGCGCTCCGCGCGCCGCGCGAGCCCGGGATCCCGCAGCAGCCACTCCAGCTTGGTCGCGCTGAAATAAGGATCGAGCAGGAGACCCGTGCGCTCCCGGATCCAGGGCTCACGGCCCTGGGTCTTGAGCTCTTCGCACCGCCCGGTGGTCCGCCGGTCCTGCCACACGATGGCCCGGTGCACCGGGCGCAGGGTCTTCCGTTCCCACACCACCACGGTTTCGCGCTGGTTGGTGATACCCATGCCGGTCGGCATCTCGCGGGCCGCGTGGATCGCGTCGCGGGCCGCCGCCAGGGTGTTCAGGAACAGATCTTCCGGGTCGTGCTCCACCCAGCCCGGTTCGGGGTAGTACTGGGGAATCTCGCGGTACCCGCGCCCCAGAATGGTCCCGTCCTGGTGGATGACGAGTGCAGTGGAGCCGGTGGTGCCCTGGTCCAACGCGAGGATGGATGGCATCGAATCCAGTGATGAGTACTGAGTAACAGGAACTGCACGAGATTAGACTATAGTAGCGCGCGGTCAACGACGAGAGCCCAGCTGCGGCTCCCTCAGAACTCAGTACTCAGTACTCAGTAGTTTGACTCAGTCCAGCCCTCGAGCCTATGTACACCACCCTGCTCTTCGAGATCCGTGACGGCATTGCGTTCGTGACCGTCAACCGGCCCGACAAGCTCAACGCGCTCAACGATGACGTCATTACCGAGCTGGGACAGATGGCCCGGCAGGTAGCGGATGACGGGGCCATCGGGGCGGTGATTCTGACCGGCTCCGGCGCCAAGGCGTTTGTGGCCGGGGCGGATATCACCCAGCTGGCCCAGACCGACGTGGAGCGGGCCCGGGACCTGTCCCGCAAGGGCTCCTCGATTTTCCGGCAGCTGGAGCGACTCACCAAGCCGATCATCGCTGCGGTCAACGGCTTCGCTCTGGGTGGTGGCTGCGAGCTGGCCATGGCCTGCCACGTTCGCCTGGCGAGCGAGAACGCCCGCTTCGGCCAGCCGGAGGTGAAGCTCGGGACCTGCCCCGGGTACGGAGGCACCGTTAGGCTGGCTCGGCTGGTAGGGCGGGGCCGCGCCATCGAACTGCTCGCCACCGGCGCGATGATCGACGCGGCGGAGGCGTACCGGATCGGGCTGGTCAATCGGGTGGTCGCCGCCGAGCAGCTGCTGGCTGAAGCCGAGAAGCTGGCGCGGGCGATGATGGAACAGGGTCCCCTGGCTGTGGCCGCCTGTCTGGCCCTGGTGGACGATCAGGAGAATCACTCCCTGGAATCCGCCCTGGAACGAGAGTCCGAGGTGTTTGCAGACCTGGCCGCGACGGCCGATTTCCGAGAGGGGACCGCGGCGTTTATAGAGAAGCGGAAGCCGGTCTTTCGGGGAGGATGAAGTCAGTCGGTCAGTCGGTCGGGTGGGCGGGGGGGGCGGGATAGACCGGACCGACCGACCGACTGACCGACTGACCGACTGCAAAAACAACCCTAAGTCCGCTAGATTTCATGCGATGCGGGCCGTCCGACTGGTCGCGAGGGGCTTCCGAAATCTGGCCGATCTCGACCTCGATCTGCCACCTGCCGGAGCGGCCTTCCTGGGCCCTAACGGACACGGCAAGACGAGCGTTCTCGAAGCCATTTACTACCCGGTTCTGTTCCGGTCCATCCGCCACGCGACCGACGCCGAGGTGTGTCGC
>DASWKS010000582.1:0-10645 GCA_036396495.1 Gemmatimonadales bacterium | reverse complement strand
TCGTACGAGGTGCGGGAGTTCGGGGTGCGGTCGGGAATGCCAATCTCCCAGGCGGAGCGGCTGTGTCCCAGGGCCACATTTGCGCCGGTGCCGCGGCGGGAGTGCGGGATCAAGAGCCGGGAAGTTCGCGCGGTCCTGGATGAATGGGCCCCGCTGGTGGAACCGGCCAGCATCGACGAGTTCTACCTCGGCATGGACGGCACGGAAGCGCTCTACCGACACGAGCCGCTGGCGGAGACGGCCTCGCGGATTCGAGACGACCTGCTGCGCCGTACCGGCCTGGCCGTTTCGTTCGGCGGAGGCAGCAACCGCTTGATCGCCAAGCTGGCGGTCGAATACGCCAAGCCTAAGCCGGGCACCGGCCGCACCGGTGTGCACGTGGTACCGGCGGGTGAAGAGGCTGCCTTCGTGGCGACGCTGGAGCTGGTAGCCATTCCCGGCATCGGTCCCCGCTTCGGCGAGAATCTGCGCCGCAAGGGCCTGATCAAGGTGACCGACGCACTGGGGCTCGATCGAGCCACGCTGGTGCTCTGGTTCGGCCGCCGCACCGGGGACTGGCTCTACGATCGTATCCGGGGGGTGAGCCACTCACCGGTGCAGGGCCGGGTCGAGGCCAAGTCGGTGAGCCGGGAGAATACCTTCGCAACCGATCTCGCCACCGACGATGAGTTGGCGCACGAGCTGGTGCGGCTCACCGCCCGGGTCTGTCAGGACCTGCGGGGAGATGCTCTGGTCGCGCGCACGGTGACGGTGAAGCTCCGCGACCATGATTTCCGCACTCGGCAAGCGGGCCGCACCCTGGAGGGTCATGTCTCGACCGAGCGGGTGATCGTGCCGCTGGCGCTGGAGCTGCTGGGGCGGTTGCGGTCCGAACGGCGCTGCCCGGCCCGCCTGATCGGGATCGGACTGAGTCAGCTGGCGGCCGCGGACCGCCCTCAACAACTGGGCCTGTTCGGCACGCCGGTCGGGCGGGAGACGGAACGGGATCGGAAGCTGGCCAGGACGGTCGACACGATTACTTCGCGGTTCGGGCAGGGCGCCATCGCCCCGGCACGCGCTGTCGAAGCCGGTCGAAGTCAGTCGAAGGCTGTCGAAGACGGTTAGGTTCGACCATCTTCGACCGTCTTCGACAATCTTCGACCGCCTTCGACCGCCTTCGACTAAAGCAGGTGCACGGCGGTCGCCTTGAGACCCACCATGATCGCGAGCCCGGGTCGCAGTCCCAGGCTCTCCGCGGTGGCTGAGGTCACGGCCGCCAGCAGGGCCAGCCCGGCGACCTCCACCTGCACATGGGCGACGGGTCCCAGGCGTTCGACTCGACGGACCACCCCTTCGAAACGGTTTCTGGGGTAGTCAGGAAACGGGCTGTGACTGAGGAGCAGGTCTTCGGGGCGGATCACCGCATGGGCCTCGCCTTCCCGCTCTGCCACCACCTCCAGCACCAGAGAGCCGCTCTCGAAGCGGGCCGGGAACCGAGGCGGAACGCCGTCGGCGGGGCCGCAGGCCGTGATGGTGCCCTTGAGGATCGTCCCGGAACCGAGGAAGTGTGCCACGAAAGGTGAGTTGGGGTAGCGAAACACGGTCTCGGGCGGACCGGTCTGCGCGACTCGGCCCTCGGCGAGGACCGCGACCATGTCGCCCAGCCGCAGCGCATCGTCCACATCGTGCGTAACGTGCAGCGTGGTGATGCCTTCCTGTTCCCGGATTTGCTGCAGTTCCCGCCGCAGGACCCGCCGCAGCGCCGGATCGACCGCGGCGAACGGCTCATCCAGCAGCAGAATCCGGGGCCGGGGCGCCAGCGCGCGCGCCAGAGCGACCCGCTGCTGCTCCCCGCCGCTCAAGCCCCGGATGGATCGGTCCAGCAGGGCGGTGATGCCTAACAGCTGGGCCAGCTCCTCGACTCGGCGTCCGCCCGCCGCCTCCCCGCGGTTGCGCAGACCGTACCCGATGTTCTCCCTCACCGACTGGTGGGGAAAGAGGTGGTAGGACTGATACACGAAGCCGAGGCCCCGTTGTTCGGGCGGCTCCCGGGTCACGTCGCGCCCGCCCAGCTCGATCCGGCCGCGCGCCACCGGGACGTGCCCCGCCACGGCCTCCAACAGACTGGTCTTTCCCGAGCCGGTGGGTCCGATCACCAGACCGTAACCGCCGGCGGGTACCTCGAGCGACACGCTCTCGAGCCGGAAGCTGCCCAACGCGAGCGACAGGTCGTGCAGCCGGATCATCGTCGCTCGCCGGCGCGGGGCTCGAGGAAGCGCAGCAGGATGAACACCAGGAGGGCCACCAGCAGCAGCAGCGCCGCGGCCGGTACCGCCGCCGGGAGGCCGTACAGGGTAAACCGGTCGTAGATCAGGATGCTCGCCACCTTGGGGTGGTAGGCGAGGATGACGATGGCCCCGAACTCGCTGACGCTCCGGCCCCACGCGAGGAGCGCGCCGGCCAGGATGCCCCGCCCGGCGAGGGGCAGGGTGATGCGCCGGAAGGCGAGCCAGCCTGAATCACCCAGGGTGCGGGCCACCCGCTCGAGCTTGGGATCGACCCCGGCGAAGGCTTCCCGCGCCCCGCTCACCACCAGCGGCGCGGAGACGAACAGCATGGCGGCCACGATGCCGGGGACGTGACTCACCACCTCGATACCCAGCTGTCCCAGCGCCGTTCCCAGGGGCGAGTGGCGTCCCAGAAAGAGGAGCAGCGCGATCCCGGCCACCGGGTGGGGAATGACGATGGGCAGATCGAGGATCCCTCGCAGGACCCGGCTGCCCGGAAAACGGGTGCGCGCCAGGGCGTAACCCAGCGGCAGGCCGAGCAGCAGCGCGATGAGGGTGGAGGCGGAGGCACACAGGACGGTCAGGGCAATGGCATCCCGCACCTCGACATCGGCGGCGGCCCCGGCCAGCGCCGCGGGGGAAGCCTCCCAGAGGAGCCGCAGCACCGGTCCGACGATGAAGAGCACCAGCAGCGCGCCGAGCAGGGCGCCACCGGCGCGGGCCGGAGACATGGGGATGCGCACCGATCAAATGTATCTTGTAGTCGCGAGTCGCTGGTCGCTGGCCACTAGAGATCGGGAGCCGCCTCATGCCGTTCAGTGGCACGCTGGAAAAAAGTCTGAATGATCAGATCAGCAAGGAGTTCTACGCCTCCTACTTCTACCTGGCCATGGCCGCCTGGTTCGCGGAACGCAACCTGGATGGCTTCGCCAGCTGGATGCGGGTGCAGGCCGATGAAGAACGGGGCCACGCCATGCGGATCTACCAGTACGTGCTCGACCGCGGCGGCCGTGTCGTGCTGGGGCCCATCGAGGAGCCGCCCATCACGTGGAAGAGCCCGCTCGAGGTGTTCGAGACTGCCCGGAAGCACGAGCAGCTGGTGTCGGGCAGCATCAACGACCTGTACACCCAGGCCCTCACGGAGCGGGACTATCCTTCGCAGGTCATGCTGCAGTGGTTCATCAGCGAGCAGGTCGAAGAGGAGAAGGCCAGCACCGCGATCGTGGAACGGCTGCGGCTGGTGGGTGACAACGCCTCCGGGCTTCTGATTCTCGACGGCCAGTTGGGCCAACGCACCAAGGTGTAGCCCTTGCGCGCCGCCTTTCTCGGCCTGGGAGCGATTGGGCGGCCCATCGCCGCCCACCTGGTCCAGCAGTTCGATCTGGCGGTGTGGAACCGGACCGCGAGCCGGGCCGGCGATTTCGCGCGGGAGACCGGGGCCACCGCGGCCAGGACTGCCCGGGAGGCGGCCTACGGATCCGACCTGGTCTTCACCTGTCTGCCCAACTCACCGGAGCTGGAATCAGTGCTGGAGGGTCCCGACGGCCTGGAGGCGGGGCTCGCGCCCGGGGCGCTGCTGGTGGATCTCACCTCGGGAATCCCGGCGGTCTCGCGCCGGATCGCCGCCCGGCTGGCTCGGAAGGGCATTCATTTTCTGGATGCCCCGGTGAGCGGCGGCACCGCCGGTGCGGAGGCCGGAACGCTGACCATCATGGTGGGGGGTGAGGCCGCGGCGTTCGAGCGGGCCCGTCCCGCCCTGGAGACCTTCGGCAAGCGGATCGTCCACGTGGGACCGGCCGGCGCGGGACACGCGCTGAAAGCAGTGCACAACATGCTCATCGCCGTCAACGTGTTCGCGCTGGGCGAAGGGCTCACCACGCTGGCCAAGGCGGGGGTGGCGCCGCGCACCGCGCTGGACGTGATCAACCACGCCAACGGCCGCTCCTTCGTCAGCGAACGGCTGGTGCCGGAGCGGGTGCTCAGCGGCGCCTGGCCCCGGACCTTCCGGCTGGCATTGCTGGACAAGGATGTGGACATCGCCCGGGCCCTCGCGGCCGAGGAAGGGATCGAGGCGCCGATGATCGATACGGTCAGCCGGCTGTTGCACCAGGCGCATGCGGCGCTGGGTGAAGAAGCCGACCACGTCGAGGTGATCCGGCTGCACGAGCGCCAAGCCGGGGTGGAGCTTCGAGGATGAGCGAATTCGGTACGACGACCCGGGTACGCTCGGTCGTGACCCTCGCCAACGGCGAGGTCTATCCCGGGTACATCCATCTGGTGGACTGGGCCCATCACCGGGCCGGACCGGAAACGCCGGTGGAGATGCTCAACCGGCAGCAGGGATTCTTTCCACTGACTCAGGACGACGGGGCGGCCATCTTCATTCCCAAACCCCAGGTGGCGATGGTGACCTGCGAATGGCCGCCGGAAGGATGGCCCCCGGAGGGGGTGGAGCTGCTGCCCGAGGCCGGGCGCCGGCTGGCGATCGAAGTCCGCCTGGCGAACGGCGAGGAGTTCCGCGGTCAGGTGAGCGTGTCACTCCCACCCGACCGGGCCCGCGCGCTGGATTATCTCAACGCGTCGGAGCATTTCTTTCAGCTGGTCACCGAAGGCGCGCCCCGGATCTTCAACCGCGCCCACGTCACCGTGGTGCGGCCGCTCGATTGACGCCGAGGGAACACGTGGCACGACTCGACCGCTTTCTGCAGGCCCTGCTCGCCCACGGCGGCGACAGCCTTCTGCTGGTGGCCGGCCAGCCGGTCCGGCTGATGCATCGGGGGGTGGCCCGCCCGGTCAGCAAGGAGATCATCGACGAGGCCCAGGTGGCGGCGCTGATCCGCGAGCTGGCGCCCCCGGCCATTGCGCCGCTGTTAGGCCCCCAGGCCCGGCTGTCCTTCACCTACCAGGCTCCGATGGGACTGGTCGAGGTGGACCTGGCCCCGGAAAACGGCGCCAGCGGAGCGACCCTCAAGTTCCGCCGGCCCGCCGGTGCCTCGGCCGCGTCGGCGCCGGCGGAGCCGCTGGTCGCCTCGGAGCCGGATCTGGGTCCTGCGCGGGACGAGATGGAGCGCCTGCTCCGGATGCTGGCGGAGACCGGCGCCTCCGATCTCCACCTCCGGATCGGGGAGCCGCCCATCATGCGGCGTGACGGTGACCTGATGCGCACCGACGCAGCGCCGGTGACCTCGGAGCAGTTGGAACGGATGCTGCTCTCGATCATGACGCCGGTCGCCAAGGCCGAATTCCGGGATGCGGGCGACGCCGATTGGGCCTGGGAGATCGAAGGGGTGGCCCGCTACCGCTGTAACGCCGGCCGGGACCGCAACGGGCCGATCGCAGTCTTCCGGCTGATTCCCGCCGCCATCCGCTCGGCGGTAGACCTGGGACTGACCGCGCCGGTCCAGCAGCTGGCGAACCTCAGCAAGGGACTGGTACTGGTCACCGGGCCCACCGGGAGCGGCAAGTCCACTACGCTTGCCGCCCTGATCGATCTGGTGAACAGCAGCCGCACCGATCACATCATCACCATCGAAGATCCCATCGAATTCGTGCACCAGGGCAAGCGCTGTCTCATCACCCAGCGCCAGGTCGGGCTCCACACCAAGAGTTTCGCCAGCGCGCTGCGGGCCGCGCTCCGGGAAGACCCCGACGTCGTCCTGGTGGGCGAGCTGCGCGACCTGGAAACCATTTCCATCGCGCTCGAGACCGCCGAGACCGGTCACCTGGTGTTCGGCACGCTTCACACCACCACGGCGCCCAGCACGCTGGACCGGATCATCGATCAGTTCCCGCCGGAACAGCAGTCGCAGGTCCGGGTGATGCTCTCGGAATCGCTGCGAGGCGTGGTGGCTCAGGTCTTGTGCAAGAAGACCGGTGGCGGTCGGGTCGCCGCCATAGAGGTGCTGCTCTCGATCCCGGCCGTCTCCAACCTGATCCGGGAAGGAAAGACCTTCCAGATTCCGTCCATCATGCAGACCAACCGAAAGATCGGCATGGTCACCCTCAACGACTCGCTGCTCGAGCTGGTGGAATCGAATCAGGTCGAACCGCGCGAGGCGTGGCTCAAGGCGGCGGACAAGACCGGCCTGCTGGCCTCGCTCAAAGCCCGGGGCCACAAAACCGACTTCATGACCGAGGCGTGAGCCCTCCGCCGGTACTGGTCCTGGTCGAGCCTCAGGACCTGGTCAACATCGCGGCCGCGGTCCGGGTCGCCAAGAACTTCGGGCTCACCGACGTCCGGCTGGTCAATCCCCGGGAATACGACGCCTGGCGGGTCGAGGGCATCGCCCACAACACCGCCGATTTGCTGGCCCGGCTGCGGATCGTCGCCACGCTGGACGAAGCCCTGGCGGACTGCGTCTATGCGGTCGCGCTCACGGCGCGGGAACGGCGGGCCAAGCGGTCCCTGCTCCGGCCCAGGGCCGCCGCCGCCCAGCTGGTCGAGCGCAGTGGCGACGGTCCAGTGGCCATGGTCGCCGGGCGGGAGGACAAGGGGCTGACCAACGAGGAGTTGGACCGGTGTGATGCCCTGGTCACCATCCCGACCAATCCCGAGCACCGCTCGCTCAATCTGGCGCAGGCGATCTGTATCCTGTGCTACGAGACGCTGGTGGTCCGGACCGGTCTCGAATCGCCGACCAAGCCCCCCCGCCGCCGGGCCGACGCAGCGACCCATGAGCAACAGGAGCTGCTGTTCACCGATTGGCAGCGGACCCTGGTGCAGATCGACTTCTTCAAGACCCGGCAGCCCGAGTTCGTCATGCGATCGCTGCGGGAGATCTTCTTCCGGGCGGATCTGGATGGGAGAGAAGCGACGCTGCTGAGAGCGATGGCGTTGGAGGTGGTGCGATATCTGGAGAGGACTAAGGTCTAAGGTCTACGGACTCAGTAACCGCATTTGCATGCGGGCATTCCGGGAATCACTTAGACCTTGGTCCTAAGTCCTTAGTCCTGTCTCCTCCCCCCTTTTGATAAGTTGGTTGTCACTCTATTTTTACGCGGCTCTTACCGGGATTCTCCGGTAGGAAAACCTCCACACCGCTCAATCAGAGGCCACGGCAGGGTCAGGCATGCGACAGCTCGCGGTGCTCGGTACCTTCGCAGTGCTGGTTCTTGGTGGCGGGCTCGTGCTGGCCAGCCGATCCAGCGGAGCCCAGCAGACCACGCCGGCCGCGCCTGATTCGGTGACGGCGCCGGTGCTATCCGCGAGGGATAGTGCGGCGCTCAAGGGTCCGCGCCAGCCGGTGTTCTTCCGCCACGATATCCACGCCGGGCAATTCAAGATCGACTGCCAGTACTGCCACTACTCGGTGACCGTGTCCAGCGAGCCGGGCATTCCGTCGCTGCAGACGTGCATGGGGTGTCACCTGGTGGTCGGGGGATCCGACAGTGCGTCGCGGATCGAGATCCGCAAGGTGCGGCAATTCTGGAACGACCGTGACAAGCCCGACGCCCCCCAGCTCGAGTGGGTCCGGATCCACAATCTCGCCCGCCACGCCCACTTCCCCCACATGCGGCACGTCAAGGCGATGGGATCGAAAGCCTGCGGCACCTGTCACGGGGACGTGGCCCGTATGCCCCAGGTCTGGGAAGTCAACAACATCAACAACATGGGCTTCTGCATCAGCTGCCACCTCCAGCGGAACGTGTCGCGCGACTGTTCCGTCTGCCATTACTGAGGAGCACCCTCGATGGCCGACGAGCGCACCGCTCCGGAAGGACTCGCGATGTCATCGCAGGCGGAACGCGGCATGGATCGCCGCCGCTTCCTCACGATCGCCGGCGTCACCGGCGCCGGGGCCGCAGCATTGTCCGGCTGCTCCACCGGCCAGGTCGAAAAGCTGATCCCTTACCTGGTGCAGTCCGAAGACCAGGTCCCCGGGGTCGCGACGGTCTACGCCAGCACCTGCACTGAATGCTCGGCCGGATGCGGCCTCCACGTGATCACCCGGGAAGGCCGGGCCATCAAGCTGGAAGGCAACCCCGAACATCCGGTCAACCGGGGCCGGTTATGCTCGCGGGGTCAGGCCGGGCTGCAGGGCCTCTACAACCCGGGTCGGATCTCCGGGCCTCGGGCGCGGCAGGGGGCGAGCTTCCAGGACGTGACCTGGGATCAGGCCCTCACCCAGCTCTCCGAGCGAGTGGCGGGAGCCCAGGGCCGGGTCGCCGTACTGAGCGGCGCCGGCGGCGGCAGCTTCACCGAGCTGTTGCGGCAGTGGACCCAGGCGTTGGGCGGACGGCTGGTGCGGTGGGAGCCCTTCGACCACGATGCCATGCGACTGGCCAACCAGCGGGTCTTCGGCCTGGACGAGCTGCCGGCCCATGATTTCGCACGGGCCCGCCTTATCGTGTCGTTCGGGGCCGATTTTCTGGAGAGCTGGCTGGCGCCGGTCGAGAATCAGCGCGGCTTCGCCGAGAGCCACGGGTTCAACAACGGCGACATGGCCAAGTGCGTCTTCATCGGTCCGCGCCGCTCGCTCACCGGACTCAACGCCGACGAGTTTCATGCGGTCGCGCCGGGGAGCGAGGCCGCCCTGGCGCTCGCGATGGCCAACATCATCCTGTCGGAACGGACCAGCGCACCGGCCGATGCCAACGGGCTCCGGGGCCCGCTGGCCGAGCACACCGCGGAGCGGGCGGCCCAGGTTACCGGCCTTACCATCGAGGCCATCACCCGCCTGGCCCGCGAATTCGTATCCACCCGCCCCAGCCTGGCGGTGGCCGGCGGGATCGGCTCGCAGCACCGCGGCGCGATCGAGCTCTGCGCCGCAGTCAATCTGCTCAACTATATCGCCGGCAACGTGGGCGACACGGTGCGCTTCGGAGCGAAGCTGCAGAGCGGCGACGGCTACGCCGGCCTGCAGGCGCTGCAACAGGCGATGGACCGGGGCGAGATCCAGGTCCTCATTATCCACGACGCCAACCCGGTGTACGCGCTCCCCCGGACGGCGCGCTTCGCCGAAGCGCTGGCCAAGGTCCCGTTCAAGGTCTCGACCGGGTCGATCTTCGACGAGACGTCGGCCCGGTGCGATCTGCTGATCCCCAACCATCACGCGCTCGAGCGCTGGGACGACGCGGCGCCTCGCGAGGGGGTTCGCTCCCTGATGCAGCCGGTGATGGAGCCAGTCTTCCAGACCCGTCCCACCGGCGACGTGCTGCTTCAGGTGGCGCGGACGGTCGGGGGTCCGCTGGCGGGGCTCACCGCGCCAAGCTTCGAAGCCTATCTGAAAGCGGTCTGGGAGGGCCTGGCACCGACCACCGGCGCGACCGACCCGGAGGGCTCCTGGCGCGAAGCGCTCCGGACCGGCGGCAGCTTTGCCCAACCGCCCGCCACCACCGTGCGGCTGGCCGGCGGCGCCGCCGCGTCGGCGGAACTGCCGCGGTTCGATGGTGAGGGCGAGTTCACCCTGATCGCCTACCCGCACAGCATGTACTACGACGGGCGTGGCGCCAACCGGCCCTGGTTGCTCGAGAATCCGGACCCCGTCACCAAGATCACCTGGCATTCCTGGATCGAGATCCACCCCGAGACCGCGCGAGAAATGGACCTCCGCGCCGGCGAGCACCTGCGGCTCACCTCGCCCCACGGGTCGATCGAAGCCCCAGTGTACCTCTATGCCGGGGTGCGCCGGGATGTCCTCGCCGTGCCGCTGGGCCTGGGTCACACCGAGTTCGGCCAGTTTGCCACCGGGCAAGGAGTAACGCCCCTGGATCTCTTGTCGGCGGAAGGCGGCAACGGATTCCTGCCCTATTGCTCCACCAGGGTCAGCGCTGCCAAAGTGGGGGCCTTTACCAAACTGGCCCGAACCGACGGCAACCCTCGGCAGCTGGGGCGGGGGATCGTCGAGACCATGCCGGTGGCGTTGGCCCGGCGGGGTCTGACGGTTAGGCAGGCCTACGAGGCCGAGGGCCACGCCGAGCACGAGATCAACCCCGAACGGGAGCTCGAGGCGATCGGCGGGTGGAGCCAGGCCCAGGTCGAGAAACAGAAATTCGGTGACTACGCCCAGGCGCACCCCAAATGGGGGATGAGCGTCGATCTGTCGCGCTGCACCGGCTGCTCCGCCTGCGTGACCGCCTGCTACGCCGAGAACAACATTCCCTGGGTGGGGGAAGACGAAGTGCGGCTGGGCCGGGAGATGTCCTGGATGCGGATCGAGCGTTACTGGGAGGGGGGAGAAGGCGACGAACCGCTCGAATCGCGCTTCATCCCGATGCCCTGCCAGCACTGCGACAACGCGCCCTGCGAGCCGGTCTGCCCGGTCTACGCGGCCTACCATACGCCCGACGGGCTGAACGGCCAGGTCTACAACCGTTGCGTGGGTACCCGGTACTGCGCCAACGCGCCGTGCGAGCCGGTCTGTCCGGTATACGCGGCG
>DASWKS010000581.1:0-3397 GCA_036396495.1 Gemmatimonadales bacterium | reverse complement strand
GCGGTGATTCTGGCGCTCGCTTCCGTGGTGGTGCTGGCGACCGTCTGGTTCCTGGTGCGGGCGCTGGGGCTCCCCGACTGGGTGTTCCTGGGCGCCATCGCACTGTTGGCGGCGGGGATCCCCATCATGTGGTTCACCGGCCGGCACGAGCGGCGGCGGGCGGTGGCCCGGTCTACCGGGCTGCACCTGCCCCCGCCCTCGGGGCTGACCCGGCATCTCACCTGGCGCCGCACAGTGATGGGCGGGGTTGGTGCGTTCGCGTTGCTCGGAGTACTCACCGCGGCCTACATGGGAATGCGGGTGTTAGGCGTGGGACCGGTGGGCACGCTGATGGGGCGCGGTGCGCTGGCGGAGCGGGAGCGGATCCTCCTGGCCGAGTTCGAGAACGGCACCTCCGATTCCAGCCTCGGCGCCACGGCGTCGCAGCTGCTCCGGATCGATCTGGCGGAGTCGCCCGCGCTGAGCGTCTACGACGCCTCGCAGGTGGCTGCAGTGCTGCAACGAATGCGGCTGGATCGCGCTACCCGGGTCGACTTCGAGATGGCCAAGGAGATCGCCACCCGCGAAGGCATCAAGGCGGTGCTGGCCGGCGATGTCCGTCCCCTCGCCGGCGGCTACGTGCTGTCGGCCCGGCTGGTGAACGTCGGCACCAGTGAGGTGCTCTGGGCCGGACGGCAGGACGTGACCGGCCCGGATGGACTCTCGGCCGGGATCACCCGGCTCTCGGCCACGCTCCGGGAGCGGGTGGGCGAATCGCTCCGGTCCATCAGAGCCGCCTCGCCGCTCGATCAGGTGACGACCCGCTCGACCGACGCGCTCCGGTCCTACATCGAGTCCCAGCGCGCGGTCGAACGGGGCGACGAGAACTTGGCCCTGGCGCTGCTGGAGCGGGCCATCACCCAGGATTCGCTCTTTGCCATGGCCTGGCGACGGCTGGGAATCATCCTGCGAAACCAGAATGCTGATTCGACGCGCTTCAACCTGGCTTTCCGGCGCGCCTATGAACTCAGGGACCGGCTCTCGACTCGGGAGCGCTATCACACTGAAGCCGCCTATGCCGGATTCCTGAAGGGCGATACCACCGCCGCCATCGCCGCCTATCAAGCGGTCCTCGCCAAGTTTCCGGATGACCGGGCCGCGCTCAACAACCTGGGCGTGTTCTACAACGGTCAAGGCCGGGAAGCCGACGCGCTGGCGGTCTACAAGCGGTCGATCGCCCTGGGCGGAGCTCCCCAGAACACCTACGGCAACGCGGTCCCGCTGGAGTACCAGCTGGGTCATCCCGACACGGCCCGCGCCCTGCTGGCCAAGTTCGCCGAAGCCTACGCCGATCACCCGCAACCTCAGCTGCTGCGGGCCAACCTGGCAGCGGCCATGGAGGAGTACGACACCGCCCAGGCCATCTTCGAGCGGCTGCGGGTTCTGCTGCGCGGCAACGCACGATGGGAGCCGCAGGTCATGAATGGGCTGCAGAACCTGCACCGGACGCGAGGCCGGTTGGAGGAGGCCCTTCGGCTGGCCACGGAGTCGAGCCGGTTGTTCCTGCAGCGGAACCCGACGTACGCGCCGGGCCTGGTCCGGCAGGAGATCACCGAGGCCTACCGGGTCGGAACCGAAGCGGAGTTCGCCCTGGTCTTCATGGCCGACGTGGAGCGGGCCCGCCAGCTTCATGACCGGGCCGAGCGCACGGTGCCGCGGGAGCGACTCCCGGTGGGCGACCGGAACTGGCTGGGATTGGTTGATTTCTACGCCAGGATCGGGGCGCTGGACCGCGCCCGTGAGGCCGTGGCCCGATGGGAGCGCGATGTGAGCGACAGCGTCCGGCGCGATCCGCCGCCGGCCCGACTTCGGGCTGACGCTCAGCTGGCCGCGGCTGAAGGGCGCTACGACGAGGCCATCGCCACCTTCCGCCGGATTCGGGATCGGCTGCCGGGTTGTCTGGGGTGCGAGCTGTTCAGCATCGGAGAGGCATACGACCGAAGCGACCGGCCCGATTCCGCCATCGCCGCCTTCGAGCGCCTGCTTGCCATCCGCCAGCTGGGCACCGGCCCATACCGGAAGCCAGTGCTCTTCCGGCGGCTGGGGCAACTGCACGAGAAGCAGGGGAACCGCGAGCGCGCGCTCGAGTACTACGGCAGGTTCGTGGACCTGTGGAAGGACGCCGACCCGCCATTGCAGCCGCTGGTAGCGGAAACCAGGCAGTGGATCGCGCAGCTAGCCGGTGAACGAAGCCGGTAGCACAGGTCAATCCTGATTCGCGACGAATCTGCGCTCGCGGCCGCCGTCACCCTGCGAGGATTCGCTCCAAGGCGGCCAGCACCGGTTCGAGATCCTCGTTGGCCACGCGCCAAACGATGTCGGGATCCAGGTGATCGTACCCGTGGACGATGCGGTTCCGGATCCCGACCATCGGTCCCCAGGGCAGCTCCGGGTGGCCGTCGCGGAAGTCGGCGGATACCCGGCTGGCGGACTCGCCCAGCAGTTGAATCAGGTGGAGCAACGCGAGCTGGCGGACCTCGTCGTCCTCGAAGGCAGCTCGGGTCCGGCCCCGAACCATCGCGCGAATCCGGCGGACGGTGTCGAGCATCTGCTCCAGCGTCAGCCGGTCGTCACGCGCCACAGAGCGGCACCGAGGTGGCGAGGATACGCTCAAGGAGGGCCGGCCGGAGTCCGCGGCGGGTGACGAGATCCACGCGTCGGCCGCCCAGAACGGGGCGCAAGGCCTCGGCGGCGGTTACGATCCCAAGCCCCGGCGTCATGCCGGGCTCGAAATCGACCAGGACATCGATATCGCTGTCGAAGCGCGCATCGCCCCTGGCCTGGGATCCGAAGAGGGCCAGCCGCATGATCCTCAACCGGCGGCAGACGGCGGCGAGCGCAGCGCGATCCACCTCAGCGGCGAGGGATGGACCTGCTGGCTTGCGTCCTGGCTGGTAGGCCGGGACCGCACTTTCGCGGACCCGAGGCCGTTCAGCCTCCGCGCGAGTCTCACTGGCCGCGCGCTCCAGGATGAGCAGCAGCTCGCTATTGAGGCTTCGGCGATTGGCTGCGGCGGACGAACGCAGAGCCCGCAGAGCGGCGTCGGGAACGCCGCGTACGGTAAGGGTCTTCGACATGACTACAATATGATGGCACTATGCAGTCATTATCAAGATGGTTGAAACCGATGCTTCCCCAGCCTAAGTCAAATACCAGTCGGTGGGCGGGCTGCCCGGCTGGAGGATGACTCGAAGGTGGTGCCAAGCCAGCTCGATATTGTCTAGGGACTGGTATGGCCATACTTTGAGAGTATGGCCAGATCATCGATCAAATCCACGTACGCGTTGGACCCGGACACCATCCGGTTGCTCGAGCGCACCGCCCGGCGGTGGGGGGTCTCGAAGTCCGAGGTCCTCCG
>DASWKS010000580.1:0-2026 GCA_036396495.1 Gemmatimonadales bacterium | reverse complement strand
GCTCCAGGGATCGGACGACCTCACGATCGGTGCGCGCCTGCGAGACGACGGCCGGCGCCGCGGCCGGCTTCCGGAAGACCGGACTGATCCCGAAGAGCCAGATCAGCGCCAGCACGGCCAATCCAATCAACGCGCCCTGCGCCGCCAGCGACTCGACCGTCGGGTAGATCCCCAGGGGCGGCAGCCGCGGGCCGCCCGACACGAAGGTGGTACCGACCAGGCCGCTTTCCTGAAGCTCCGCCACCGCTTGCCCCGCGAACACGAATGCCATGTAATAGAGGAAAGCGCTGGTGACGGCGAAGAAAGGCTTGAGGGGCAGCCGTACCCCGAAGCGGTTGACGGCGACATAGACGCCGGCCAGGGCCACAGCTCCCCCACCCATGCCCGTCAGGATCGGTACCAGCCCACCCGTCCCACCCGACACCATCAGCGCCTTGTAGAAGAGCACCGTCTCGAACCCCTCGCGATACACCGCCAGGAACGCCACCGTCGCCAGGGCCAGAGCCGACCCGCTGCTGACGGCGTCCTGCACCTTGCCCTTCACGAACGCATTCCAGCGGGCCACTTCCACTTTGGTGAGGAGCCAGTAGCTCACGTAGAAGAGCATGACGGCCGCCGCGCCCATGGTGATGCCTTCCAGCAGCTCCTGCCGCGCGGTCGAGAGCCGGAACACCGTCTCGATTACGAAAGCGGTGAAGAGACTCGCGCCCACCGCCGCCCCGACCCCGATGTGAATGTCACGCCGCCGCTGGCCCGCCCCGGTCTTCACCAGAAAGGCCATCAACGCGCCGATGACCAGAATGGCCTCGAGCCCTTCGCGCAGCAGGATGATGAGCGACTGCAGGAACAGATTGAAAGGCGACAGCCGGTCGCTCACGACCCGCTCGGCCCGTTCCAGCACCGCGTCGAGCGATCGCCGGGCGCTCTCCCACGCCGGACCACCGGTCAGCGCGCTTTCGCGCAGCGCGGCGAACGCGGCCTCCGCCTCTCCCGCCAGGCGCGGATCCTTGGCCCGTACGTCCCGCTCGACCTGCTCGAACACCAGGTAGGCATCGAACGCGGCCTGGCGGGCGGCTTCGTGCTCTCCCCTGGCGGCGAACCCGGCGGCGTTCGCCACGGTACGCCGCACGGAGTCGAAGACCGCCGCGGCTCGACTGGCATCCGCGACCGCCGTCGCCTGGGCCGCGCGCACCGCGGCCACCTGCCCCAGGGTTGCGTCCGGACCGAGCGACTGCATGATCTGGCCGTCGCTGAGTCTCGCGGTGGTTGGAAACGGGGTGAGCGCGGCGGGAACCTTCCCCTCGGCCACGGGCAACCGAAGCGTGCTGGCATAGAGCGCCACCGCCCAGCGGTCATCGGTGCTCAGGGCCTGCTCGTAGGCCGGCATGCCGGTCCCGGCCACACCCACGGTCACCCGCCGATAGAAATCCAGCGGCGAGGCATCGCGTAACGCGGCGGCCAGAGTCAGGTTGGCAGGCGCGGGATCGAGACCAGCGCCATCCGGCCCATCGCCGCGCCCCAGCTGGCCGTGACAGCGGGCACACTGCACCTGATACACCGAAGCCCCCCGGGCAAGCGCGGGGATCTGGGGTGGGATGTCGTCCAGCACAATTTGAAAGCGGTTGCCGAGCCCGGCCACGAACGCGTGGGCCGCCGCGGTCACCGACTCGGCGGGCGCGACCCCCTTGACCATGGCGAGAATCCGATCGATGTCGGCCTGTGCCACGCGGCGCACCGAATCGGGGAGCATACCGGCGCTGCGGCCGGCCTCGGTGAGAAACAACCGTGCCTCTTCCACTTCGGCCGCGAGCACCACCTTCCCGTTGCTCACCCCCAAGCCGTATTCCTGCGCCGCGAGCTGAACGGTTGAGGCGATGCGTCGAACGACAACGGTGGGATCAGGGTGCTGGACGGTCTGTCGGTCCGTCGGTCGGTCGGTCGCCCTGAGGGAAATGGGCGCACCCAGGCTCAGGAGAAGAAGCGGCAACAGTCGCGATTGCTTGAAAATCATTCTCAAATCGTTTTG
>DASWKS010000579.1:0-12628 GCA_036396495.1 Gemmatimonadales bacterium | reverse complement strand
AACCGGCCGGTATCGGTGGTGTGGAGCCGCGAGGATGACATCCAGCACGATTTCTACCGGCCGGTGAGCTACCACCGGCTCTCGGCCGGACTCGATCAGGCGGGCGCCCCCATCGCCTGGTACCACCATGTCGTGGCGCCGTCGATCATCTCGCGCTTCATTCCGGGCTTCGTTCCCGGTCCCATCATGCGGCTGGCGGGTCCGATGAAGGGGGGCATCGATCCGACGGCGGTGGAGGGGGCCCGGGAGCTTCCCTACAAGATTCCCAGCATCGAGGTGCGTTACACCCAGGCCGACCTCGGGGTGCCGGTCGGGTTCTGGCGCTCGGTGGGGAACACCCACACGGCCTTCGTGGTGGAGACCTTCATCGACGAGCTGGCCGCACTGGCCGGCCAGGATCCGGTGGCATTCCGCCGGTCGCTGCTGCCCGATGATTCGCGCCACCGGCGGGTGCTGGACGTCGTGGCGGAGCGGGCCGGCTGGGGCTCACCCCTGCCCAACGGCACGGCCCGGGGCGTGGCGGTGCACCAGTCGTTCGGCAGCTGGTGCGCTCAGGTCGCCGAGGTGGCGATCGAGACGGGCGGGCTCCGGGTGCGACGGGTGGTCGCGGCCTTCGACTGCGGCGTAGTGGTCCATCCCGACACCGTGGTGGCGCAGATTGAAGGCGGCATCGTCTATGGTCTGAGCGCGGCGCTCAAGGGAAAGATCACCATCGCCGGTGGGCGGGTGGTCCAGTCGAACTTCCACGATTATCCCGTGCTCCGGCTGGACGAGATGCCGGTCATCGAAGTGCATCTGGTGCCGAGCGGTGATGCGCCCGGCGGGGTAGGGGAGCCCGGCACGCCGCCGATCGCCCCGGCGGTGGCGAATGCCGTGGCGGCACTGACCGGGCAGCGGATCCGGCAGCTGCCGATCCAACTCTAGGGCTGAGTACTGAGTACTGAGTGAGAGGCTGTTCAATCGAGTTCGCCGCCGATGGGACCGTAGAAGATCACCCAGACGATCAGGTCATCGCTGAAGTGCTCGAAGCGGTGAACTACGCCCGCCGGCACCAGTAGCAGGTCGCCCGGGCCGAAGACCCGGCGCATGTCTCCGCACACGAAGTCCCCTCGGCCTTCCACCACCACATAAACCTCGTCCCGATCGTGCGGGCTCTGCGGGTCCTCGCCGCGGGGAGCATACAGTTCCACGGCCAGGGTCCCGTGCCGCAGCAGCTCGACGAAGCGCTCGCCGTGCGACCCCGGGATGCGGCTGATGCTGTCATGAACCCGGAGCTGGGCTCCGGTCGGAAGGCGGGTCATGGTGGCGCCTCATCGGGTGTCGACCCGGAACGTACTGCCACGCCAGCGGCGTGTGAAAGTGACACAGCTTGACCGGGAAGCGGCGCCGGAGAGTTCCAATGAGCCCTTCACGGTGGCATTGGGGTTGCGATCGAAGTGATTGGTCAACCACCGCGGGAGTACCCGATGCGATCACCGTCCCCGAATCAGCTCCTGGTCCTGCTCCCGCTCCTGGCTTCGCCGGCCGCCGCTCAGCGCGGGTTCGATTTCGGAGTGGTGGGCGGTGTCAACCGCAACACCATGACGGGGGTGGGACCGGTCGAGGCCCGTTACACCGGGCAAGTCGGTCTGTTTGCGGCCTTCCCGGCGAGCCGGTACTTGAGTTTCCGCCCCGAAGCCTCGGTATCGTGGAAGCGGGTCGGAACCAGGCAGGCGGGCATCATCCTGGACGATCCCTGTCCCATCACGGTTTTGTGTTCCAATGTTGAACCGTTGGAGACCACGTCACTGACCTGGCTGGAAGTGCCGCTCCTGATGCAGGTGTCGCTCTCCACCTCGCGCAACGGCTTGGTGCCGCGGCTGTATGCCGGGCCGTTTGTCGCCGTGCGATTGGGATGCAGCGTCTCGTCGGAGTTCGATGATCAACCGGTCCCGCTCTCCGAGACCGCCTCGCAGACGGCGGTCGCACGCGTCAGCTACGGTTGCGACGAGCTGGCGCCGGCCCGGTTCGACAACGGCGACGCCGGTTTTGTGGTCGGAGGAGCGCTCAAGCTGCGCGAAGCGAGTCTGGGGTTGCGATGGACTCGAAGCCTGCTGCCCGCGATGCCCCAACATGCGTTGCAGAGCCATGTGCTGAGCGGCGGCAAGCAATCGACCCTCTCGCTGACGCTGGAGCTGGCCACCCGTCTGGGCCGACGCTAGAATAGCGGGGTGATCGCCCTCGCCTTGGCGCTGGCGACCGCCTGCTGCCCGCTCCCTGCTCCCTGCTCCCTGCTGCCTGCTCCCTTGCGGCTGGAGAAGACTCACGACTGTATTCCCCCGCCAATGCGAACTCCAGTGAATTCGTCCGCCCTCGCCCTGCGCCAGAACGCGCAGCAGCAGACCCAGTTCTCCTCCCGGAGCCCTGGCTAGCGGCGCGTTGACGGCGGTACGCTCGCAGCCCACCAGGTCTCAGGCCTGGTGGGCTTTTCTTTTTCAGGACGCGGGGATGGACTGGTCACTATTGGCCCGGGGCATGGCACTGGGTTTCTCGGTCGCCGCCCCGGTCGGGCCGATCGGCGTCCTGGTGATACGGCACAGTATCACGTCGGGCCGCATGGCGGGCCTGATGACGGGGCTCGGCGCGGCCGCCGCGGATGCGCTCTATGGCCTGGTTGGCGGCCTGGGGCTGACAGCGGTGTCAACGTTACTGGTCAGTCATGCGACCTGGTTGCGACTGGGGGGTGGTCTGTTTCTCCTCTGGCTGGGCCTGCGAACGATGCGGGCCTCGCCCGTGATTCAGCCGGGCCGAGGGGCCGACGCAGGCAATGCCCGGACCTTCGTGACGGGGCTCTTTCTGACCCTCGCCAACCCGATGACCGTATTGTCCTTCGCCGCCACGTTCGCGGGGCTGGGTGTCGGCGCCGGGCTGGGGGCCGGAGGCCTTTCGGTCGGGTGGCTGGTCGGGGGGGGTGTTCGTCGGCTCGGCCGCGTGGTGGCTGCTCCTCTCGGGCGGGGCCAGCCTGGCGCGCAGCCGGATGACACCGGAACGGCTGCGGTGGATCAACCGGGGTTCCGGGGTGGTGGTCGCCGGATTCGGGATCACCGCACTGATCGCGGCCTTCTGACCCGGCGGTTCACTCATACGGAATGGGATCGTACGGCTTTCAGGGGCCGGATCAGGGTTCCTTCTCCAGCTCGATGTTCCCGTCGAGGAATTTGAGATTGAATCGGAAGATGGTGATGCGCCAGTCGCCCCCGATGAGCTTGAGCCGGAATTCGTAGCTCCCGACAAAGGTCCGGGTATTCTTCCCCGACCTGGTCGGGCGATAGTGCATGGCGATGCCGTAACAGAAGGCCATAGCCTCGTCCCCATCCAGGGTCACCCGGTAGTTGCCGGCCTGGTGGTGGACGCTCTCGATGGAGGCGAGCCCCTGCTCCCAGGCCCGGGCGATGGCCTCGGGGGTCAGGATCACCGGATCGCCCCCGGCCAACGACGTCATGTCGAAATGGACCGTGGCGGCGAAACAGGCCCGGACCGCGGCCCAGTCTCGGATATCGGTTGAAATGAACAAGGTGTTCAACCGATCGATGACCTGTTCGCGGGCCAGTAGAACCTGAGAGGTTGACAGCATGAGCGGGACCGTACGTCAGGCGATACATTATTCTGCCCCCTCACCCACCTGATGAGCATGTTCCTCCACTTCGATCTCCGAACTGCTCTCCGGGCGCTGGCCCGAAGCCCCGGATTCCTGGTGACCGCCGTCCTGTCGCTGGCGATTGCCATCGGCGCCAGCGCGGCCGCGTTCAGCGTTCTGGATGCCGTGCGACTCCGCGCGCTGCCCTTTCCTGACGGCGACCGGCTGGTGGTGCTGAGCGAGGTGCCGTTGGAAGGCTCTCCCGGCGGCTGCCGCACCGCGTGCGATGTGTCCTACGAGACCTACGCCAATGTGCTCCGGACCACGCCACTCCACTCGCTCGATCTGGTCGCCGGATACACCGGGGGCGGCAAGGCGCTCAACCTGGGTGGCGACCCGATCCTGGTGTTTGGCGGCGTGGTCTCCCCTAATCTGTTCGACTTGCTGCAGGTGCGGCCGGTGCTGGGCCGCTCGCTCACCCCGGAGGACGATCGCCTGGGTGTTCCGACGGTCGTGGTGCTGAGCCACGAACTCTGGACCAGCCGGTTCGAGGCCGATCCTCGCATTGTGGGCCGTTCCATCAGGCTCAGCGACACCGACTACACGGTCGTGGGGGTGATGCCTTCGGGATTCAACCACGAAGTTCAGAGCCAATTCTGGCTTCCCGTGGTGCCGACACTGGATCCGAGCACGCGGCCTTCGATCCGGTCTCTCACGGTCATCGGGCGGCTGACCCCGGGGATGAGCCTGGCCCAACTGCGGGGTGAGCTGGCGACCCTGGATGGGGCGGTCATCGCCGGCACTGGGAAGGATCGGACCCCGATGAAGCTGGAAGCGGCTCCGCTCCGGACCCGCTACTCCGAATCGACCCAGGCCCACGACCTGATCTTCGCCGCGATCGTGGGATGCATTCTGCTGATCGCGGTCGCCAACCTCGCCAACCTGGTTCTGGTCCGCTCGCTCCACCAGCAGCGGGAGTTCGCCATCCGCTCGGCGCTGGGAGCCCGGAGCGGGCGGATCGTCCGGGAGCAATTCGCGCAACAGGTCGTGATCGTGTTGAGTGCCGCGGTGCTCGGCATGGTCCTGTCCGCCTGGCTGTTGAGCCGGCTCGGGTCGCTCGACACGATGCGCTCGCTCCGGCCTTCGGGGATGGAATACCGCCTCGATGCCCGGGTGATCGGGTTCACGGTCCTGCTGGCGCTGGGGATCGGCGCGCTCCTGAGCCTGGTCCCCTCGCGGGTGGCGTCCCGGACCGACGTGCAGGGCGTGCTGCGCGACGGCGCTCCGACGACGACCGGGGGGCGGCGCGGCATCCGGTTGCAGCAGGTGTTCGTGGTGGCGCAGATCACGCTGGCCGTCATTCTGTTAACCGGTGCGGGACTGATGGCGCGAACGGTGGTGCGGCTGTCCCGGGTGGACCTCGGGTTCGATCCGGAAAGACTGGTGGAAGGCTCTCCCAGCTTTCCCCATCCCTGGCGGGTGAAAGAGCGGTTTCTTCCGGTGACCCGCCAGATCACCGCGGAATTGCTCCAGCTGCCTGGGGTCGAGTCCGCCGCGGTCCGGTCGACCGTCGCGCTCGGGCCTCGGGGCGCGTCACCGCGGGTGGTGCTGGAGGGCCAGGCCGAGCCCTTACCGCCGGGACTGGTGCCCTCGAGCGGATTCGCGGTCACGCCGGGTTACTTCGGCGCTCTCGACATCCGGGTGCTTCGGGGCCGGGACTTTGACTCGCATGATCTGGAGCACACCCAACCTGTTGCCATCATCAACGATTGGGCCGCACGGCGCTGGTGGCCGGGTGATGACGCCTTGGGCCGCACTTTCCGGGTGGATACGCTTCCCGGGGCGCCGCCGCTCACCCTCACCGTGGTGGGAGTGGTTGCCGACAACAAGGCGGCCCAGCAGAACCTGTTGCTGGCCGATGAAGGCGCCGAGATCTATCGGCCCTACGAGCAAGCGCCGTCGGCCTTCCCGGCCTTCGTGATCCGGGCCAGCGGAAGCCCGGCGGCGCTGCTGCGGCCGACCCGCGAGCTCCTGGCGCGGTTGGTGCCGGACCGGCCGGTGTTCGCCACTCGCTCGTCGGAGCGGGTCGACGATCAGTTGAGCGGGGTGCGGGTGAATGCCCTGCAGATACTCGGATTCGCGCTGGTGGGCCTGGGCCTCGCCCTGATGGGCATATATGGGGTGCTATCCTATACCGTCGGTCGTCGCACCCAGGAGCTGGGCGTGCGAGGCGCGCTGGGCGCCACCCGCGGCAGGCTGACCGCGCTGGTGCTGGTCGATGCGGCCCGTCTCACCGCGATCGGCCTGGCCATCGGACTGCCGCTGGCCTCGGTGGCGATTCGTCCCATCGAAAGCGGGTTGCACGGGACCAGTCGAACCGATCCACTGGTTTACGTCGCGGTGGGAGCGGTGGTGATGCTGGTGACGCTCACGGCCAGCCTGCTTCCGGCCCGCCGAGCCAGCCGGGTGGATCCCATCGTGGCGCTTCGGGCCTGACCGGGAATCCGGTCCGGCTCGGTCAGGGGTACGGGATCGGTCCGCTGTCCGACCTCACCTTGAGATGGGGAGCGAGCAGCCGGCGCCAGCTGGCTCGGATCCGGTTGAATTCCGCCGGGCATCGCTCCGCTCTGCCCTCCGTGAGCCAGCCCTCCCTCACCACCTCGGGGTAGCGCTCCGGGGCACGCCCATGGATCCAACAGAGGATGTTGTACACCCGTTGCAGATCCAGGCCGTGCTCGTCGGCAAAAGCCAGGTCTTCGAACGCCACGGACTCGGCCTGCTGGGCAAACATCGTCGCGACGGCGAACGCCAGTGAGTCGCCCACGGCCCCTTCTCGCAACATGAGCAACGTGGCGAACTGGTCGGCCGCGTCCTCCTCCCGACCGGTGATGGGGAGATCGAGGAGGTGCACCATGGCGTGTCCCAGCTCGTGCAGCAGGACGAAGGCGAAGGTCCCCGCAATCAGGAGATCGCTTCCCTCTGCGCGGCTGTAGCGGCGGGTCAGCTGGTCGAGCAGCTCGTAGCAGAGCGAAACCCGCCGGGCTTCGGGACGGTAGTAGGCGTTGGGCTCCCCGCACTCGGTGGCGGCCAGCACCACGTTTTCTCTCACCCGGATCGTGTCGTTGAGACCGGTCACCAGGGTATCGAGGAGCCGGCTCGCCATCAGCGACTGCCGCAACTGCCGGTAGAGCGGAGAGGCGACGCCGTAGCTCGCGATGAACCGGCCACCCGCCGGGGTCGGCGCGGCCGGCGCCGGAGGCGGGGGTGGATCGGGTGGCGGAAGCGGCGGCTGGTCCCGGCACCCGAGCACCAGCACGGTCAGGACCGCCCCGCAAAGAACGGGGCCGAGTCTCCGGAAAGACGGCCAAAGCATCGGTGGAGACTGAGCAGTCCGGCATTGCCGCGCAAGGTGGGTCCTCGTACGTTCCACCGCCAACCGAGCTCTCGGAACCATGGATTCATTCCGCCGCACGCTGTTCCGGGTCATGGCGGTTCAGGTCCTGACCCTGTTGGCCCTCTGGCTGCTCCAGGCGCGGTACGCCCGCTGAGCGACCATCCGTGCACCCGCTGAATTGGGCCATCGTCGTCGCGTACCTCGTCTACGTCGTGGTGGACGGGGTGCGACGGGCCAAGGGCACCCGCGGAATCGAAGGGTACTTTCTCGCCGGTCGAAACCTTCCCTGGTGGGCGGTCGGGCTCTCGGTCATGGCGACGCAGCTCTCGGCGGTCACCATGATCGGTACGACCGGGCAGGGTGCAACCGACGGGATGCGGTTCATCCAGTTCTATTTCGGGCTCCCTATCGCCATGGTGATTCTGGGAGTCACGCTGGTGCCGTTCCTCCATGGCGCCCGGGTTTTCACGGCGTACGAGTTCCTGGAGCGCCGGTTCGACGCCAAGACCCGCTCCCTGACCAGCTTCCTCTTTCTGATTTCGCGCGGGATGTCCTGTGGCACGATCATCGCTGCTCCCGCGGTGATCTTCTCGGCCATCTTCGGGTGGGATGTGGTGTGGTCGGTGGCGCTGATCGGGTTCCCTACGGTCATCTACACCATGGTCGGCGGGGTGCAGGCGGTCACCTGGGCCGATGTCAAGCAGATGGTCCTGATCGTCGTGGCGCTGGTCGCGGTGGTGGTGGTCCTGCTGCTGCGACTGCCGGTGTCCCCCGATGAAGCCCTCCAGGTCGCGGGCGCGGCCGGCCGGCTTCGTCCCTTCGATTTCTCTTTCGACTTGAGCCAGACCTATACCTTCTGGTCCGGCATCATCGGCGGCACTTTTCTGATGCTCTCCTACTTCGGGACCGATCAGAGCCAGGTGCAGCGGTACCTGACGGCGAGGTCGGTGAACGAAGCCCGCAGCTCGCTGCTGATGAGCGCCTACTGGAAGATCCCCCTCCAGGCCCTGGTGCTGCTGGTCGGGGTGCTGGTGTTCGTGTTCTACCTTTTTCGGGCACCGCCGCTGCTGTTCAATCCGGCGCACCAGCGCCAGGTGGAGGCGGCCGAACCCGCCGCCTTCGCGGCCTTGAACCAGCGCTTCACCGCCGCGCTCGGGGAGCAGCAAGCAGCGGCCCACACGGTGGCCTCCCTCGGAGGATCGGACAACGAGCCGACCTCCCGGGCTGCCGACCAGGCTCTGCGGGAGCGCGAGGCCCAGGTCACCACCGTGCGTAACGAGGCGCTGCAGCTCGCGGCACGGGTCACCGGCCAGCCCGCCCGCGACGTGAACTACATCATCCCCCGGTTCGTGCTGGATGAGCTCCCGTTAGGGCTGGCCGGCCTCTTCATCGCCGGAGTGATGGCGGCGGCCATGTCGAGCATCGCTGCCGAGCTCAACTCGCTCTCCACCGCCACGGTGATCGACTTCTATCGGCGCTGGTTCCGGCCCCAGGGCACTGACGCCCATTACCTGGCCGTGTCGAAGCTGGCGACCGGCGTCTGGGGGATCTTCGCCTGCGTGATCGCGACCTACGCCGTGTCGCTGGGCTCGCTGATCGAGGTGGTCAACCGCTTCGGGTCTTTCTTCTACGGCTCGATCCTGGGGGTGTTCCTGCTGGCGATGATCCCCCGGGCGCGCCCCTCGGGTGCCTTTCTCGGACTGGTCGCGGGCATGGCCGCGGTGGCCGCCGTCACCTTCGGCCTGCCGTCGGTCTCGTTTCTGTGGCACAACGTCGTCGGCGCCCTCACCGTGGTTCTGGTCGGGGTCGCAATCAGTCTGGCATCACCGCCAGGAACCCATCCCGCGCCTGGGAATCCGTGAAGTCGATCGGGCGCGGCAATTCCCGAGGGGTCATCTCAGGGTAAGAATGACCACGGCCACGGCAACGACGTTGGCCGCGAAGACCACCCACAGCCACATGGTCCCGCGGCCGGCGAGCTGGTCCTCGAACCGGTGGGCGACCGCCTGAGCCAGCCGCGCGGGCAGTGGCCCCGATCCCTGGCGAACCGCCGCCTCCAGCTCCGGGATCCCGGCTTGCTTGAGCGCCAGACGGATCACGGGACGGAGCGGACGGGGCTGCTGCTGCTCGAGGCTCTGCTGCAGTGTACCGATGGTCAGGGACCAGCGTTCCATGCTGGCGGCGTCCTCGTCGCCCAGCTCGGATTGCAGGGCTCGCTCGATGGCGCCCATCACGTCGTCCTTGTGTCGCTGGTAGAAATGGCGCGCGCTCCATGCCGCCGCCATCGGTTGCGCCGCCATGAACCAGGCGAGCGGGAATCCCAGACCTAACAGCAGGACCAGGAATCCGACCGAGAACGCTCCCACACCTCCGGTCGCTGGTGATCCCCCCGGCAACAGCCCGGCGAGGGCCGCCAGGCCGAGCAGCACGCCCCAGTTGAGCACGGCCCCGACCAGGCCGAACCCGATCATGATCAACAGGCCGCGCGCCGCCGTGTGCAGGGCGGAGCCGGTGGAGCGGATGATGAGGGGCATGGTCTATTCTGCTCCGGTGGGGTTCGGGGTGGACGACACTACTCGCCGGGGAAGAGGCTGATCTGGACCGGGTGGGGGGTGTCGACCGCCTCGTCGACGAGCAGCCGAACCCGCCCGAGTGATCGCGGCTCAAAGCGATCCAGTTTGCGGTAGCCGATGGTCCAACCCCGTGACAGGGTCTGCCAGTCACCGCCGTTCGAGCCTTCAACGCGATAGCTGGCGATCCGCTGCCCCTGAGCGATGTCTTCGCCCAGACCGCAGATCCCCAGCCGGACGCTCCGGCCCAGGTCGAGCTCGGCGATGGCCGTTCGGGCTCCGGTGCTGCGCCATGAGGGCCGCCGGCCGCTTGCGGCATCCCGGCTGAAGCGCGACCGAAGTTCCCTCTCCAGGCCCTCCAGCCGCGCGACATCGGTTGGGGACAGCAGACCTTCCCGGGTTGGAGGCACATTGAGCAGCAGCTTCGAGTTGCGTCCCACCGAGGTGAAGTAGAGCTCCACCAGCTGCCGCACGGTCTTCACCTTCTCGTCTTCGGCGGGATGGTAGAACCAGCCCGGCCGGATCGAGGCGTCACATTCGCCCGGGCGCCACACCAGGCCCGCGGGATGCCCCTGCTGCAGGGCCCGAATCACGTGCTCTCCGGTGGCGCCAGGGTAGGGAACCGCCTCCGGGTCCACGGTGGACCAGTTCGGGTCGCCGGCTACGCCGTGCTCATTGCCGATCCAGCGGACATCGGGCCCGGCATCGGAGAAGATCACCGATTGGGGCTGAAGGCGTTTGACGAGACCGAAAAAGCGGGGCCAGTCATACGCCTGGCGCTTGCCGTTCGGACCTTCGCCGTTGGCCCCATCGAACCAGACCTCGTGGATCGGCCCGTACCAGGTCAGCAATTCAGTGAGCTGGTCACAGTAGAGGTCGTTGTAGCGGGCCGAATCTCCATAGGACGAGGCGTTGCGATCCCAGGGGGAGCAGTAGAGGCCCGCCCGCAGGCCCTCGGCCCGGCATCCATCCACGAACTCGCGGACCAGATCGCCCCGGCCCCCGCGCCAGGGACTCGACTCGACCGAGTGACGGGTGGTGCGGCTGGGCCAGAGGCAGAAACCGTCGTGGTGTTTGGCGGTGAGGATCAGAGCGCGGAACCCGGCCGCCCTCGCGCTACGAGCCCACTGCCGAGTGTCGAGTCGAGACGGAGCAAAGATCGCGGGATCCTCTTTTCCGTCGCCCCACTCCCGGTCGGTAAAAGTGTTGACCCCAAAATGGAGAAAGAGCGACAGCTCGTCCTGCTGCCACTGGAGTTGGCTGGGAGAAGGGATGGGCCGGCTCAATTGGGGTGGTGCGGTGGGTCGGCGGAACCGCACCTCTGCGCCGAGTACTGCGGTCGTGGCCGTCACAAAACGGCGGCGGGTAAGACCAGGCGAAACACGATGGCCGGGCACCCTCGAAAGGTCGCCCGGCCATCACCGCCGTCAAGTCACTGCCGAGGTCAGTCGCTTCAGCGCCTGGTCAAGACATCAACCGCTTCCCGCTGTACGCTGATCGACGGATGCCGCCGGATGACCTCCCGCAGCAACTCGGTCACTCCGGGACCCTCTAGGTCCGCCAATGCCTCCACCGCCGCTCGGGCCACGTCGGGTGTGGGGTGTTGCCAGATGATCTCCTGGAGTGCCTTGAGCGCGGCCTCATGCGGATGCGCCTCTCCCAGCGCCTCGGCCGCCGCGGCCTGCAACGACACATCAGGATCGGTGAGCGCGATGCTCCGGAGCGCCTCGACCGCCTTAGGGTCGTCCAGGCGAGCCAGCCCGTCGATGGCCTCTCGTCTGACGTCCGCTTTCGGATGAGTGCGGGCGACATCCCGGAGCGTCTCCAGCACATCGGATCCGGGCGAGTTGGCCATGGATTCCACGCCCTGTTTCTGGACCTCGCCGTCGGGATGCCGCTCGATCAGGTCGCGCAGCGCCCGTTGCGCCTCCGGAACCTCCTCCATATCGCCCAGAGTCTCGACCGCTTCCCGCCGCACCGCCAAGGACCGGTCGGCGCTGGCGATGCGGAGCAGCAGCTCGACCGTTTTCGCCTCGGGGGCGGCATCGCCCAGGGTCTCCACCGCTTCCCGCCGGCTCGCGTCGTCTGGATGGGACTGGGCCAGCTCCATGAGGATGGAGACCCCGCGCCCGTCCTTCAGATCGCCCAGCGTTTCGATCGCCTCCATTCGGATCTCACGGCTGTGGTCATCGCGAGCGATCGAGATCAGAGCGTTGAACGCGGCCGGTTCTTCCCGCTCGCCCAGGGTTTCGACCGCTTCCTGCCGCACCGAGTGGTCGGGATGGGTCCGCGCGATGCGGATGATCGTGTCCGCGGCGGCGCTCCGGGCCACGCTGCCCATGGCTTCGACGGCGTCCTGACGCACCGCGTCCGAGCCGTCGGTCCAGACCGCGCGGCTCAGGGCGGGCAGCACGCGGGGATCGTCATGGTGGGCCAGCCACTCGGCGGCCTCCTGCCGGATGGCCTCGGGCGAACTGCTCTTGAGCCATTCGAGCAAGGCGGTAACGGCGACCGCAGACGTGCCATGAACCCCCACCGTGGCAACGACATCCTTGGCGAGCTCGGTCGATCCGGCCGACTGGTACAGCCCGCGAACCAGCTCGACGCTCTCGGCGTCGGTGACCGTACCCAGCCAGACCAGACTCCAGCCTCCGAAGTGCACCGGCAGCCCGAAACTGCCGACGTGGATCCGGCTCAGTGCCGGCCGCCCGTTCACCAACTCATAGCCCAGAAAGATCGCCAGGTCCTGGCCGGCATACTCACCCAGTAACGGTCGGAGCTCTACCCCCGAGAACGACAGCTGATCCGGTCCGCTGATCCGCACCTGTCCGTAGAGCGTGACGTCTCCGGTTCTGATCGGCTCATGCCGGTCGAAATACACCCACCCGGCGGGGGCGGAGCTACCGGTCACGATATACCCGACCCAGTAGTTTCCGCCTCGGCGTTCCCGGCCGGTTTGCCGGGCCCAGTCGAGCCGGGCCGCAAAGGGTGCGTTGGTGTCGGGATGCCGGAGCACGGTATCCGGGGCGCCGGCCTTCTGCTGCTGGC
>DASWKS010000578.1:0-5346 GCA_036396495.1 Gemmatimonadales bacterium | reverse complement strand
CTTCGTCCAGCGGCACGACACTATCGACCACCGGGCGCAGAGAACCCCGTTCCCCCAGCGCCACAATCTCACGGAATTCCCGGTCATTGCCCATGGTGGATCCCAGCAGGCTCCACTGGAACCAGAAGAGCCGGCGGAGGTCGAGGGTTACCTGAGGTCCGGAGGTGGCGCCGCAAGTGACAAATCGCCCCAGCGGGCGGAGAGCCTTGAGGGAAGACTCCCAGGTCTTTTCGCCGACACAGTCCAGCACAACGTCGGCGCCAACCCCGGTCAAACTACGCACTTCGCGGGCCACATCAGCCGTGCCGTGGTTGAGGGTCACATCGGCCCCAAGTTGGCGTGCCACTTCGAGTTTCGCGTCTGAGGAACTGGTGGCGACCACCCGGGCCCCCAGCAGCGCCGCGATTTGCACGGAGGCCAATCCCACCCCACCACCGATGCCCCAGATCAGCACCGTCTCCCCGGCACGGAGCCGGGCGCGGGTCGTCAGCATCCGCCACGAGGTCAGGGTCGCGAGCGTGAAGCCGGCCGCCTCGGCCCAGCTCCACTCCGCGTCGATCCGGGCCAGATTGGCCTCGGGCACCACCAGGTACTCGGCGGCGCTGCCCTCGAGGTGCTCCCCCAGAATCCGGAAGTTCCGGCAAAGCGGCTGATCCCCGGCCCGGCAGACGTCGCAACGGCCGCAGGAAACCCCCGGATTGACCAGGACCCGGTCCCCCGGCTTGACCGTTGTGACCCGCTCACCCACGGCCTCCACCAGGCCGGCCGCATCGGAGCCCAGGATGTGGGGGAAGGTGTACCTGGCTTTGGGGAGCCCCTGGAGAGCGTAGAGGTCGATCCGGTTGATGGCCGCGGCGTGGACCCGGACCAGTACCTCGTCCGGGGACCCGAGGGCTGGTTGCGGGACTTCCGCGACCCCAATCTGGTCCAAGCCGCCGAATCCCTTCATCACCAGGGCCCGCATCAGCACTGTCGTCTTGCAGAAGTTGAAAGGTGGTGCAAGATATATGGCACTCGAACACGAGGCGCAGTCGCCTCTCCCCCGCGCGGCGGGGCACGCCGCGGTTCCCGCCGGAGGAAGGACGCATGGGCATGGCCGCGTTCCGAAACATGGAGATGGGTTGGTCCGGGCAGGGGTGGATGGACCCGATGCCGTCGACACCGCCACCGCCGCCTCCGGCGCCCGAGCCGAAGCCGGAACCTCAATCCACGCCGTCCCCGGCGGCCCGTTCGGCACCCCGGCCGGCCGCTCGGCCTGCCGCCAAGAAGGCTGCCGCCAAGAAGGCGGCGCCCAGGAAGGCCGCGCCAAAGAAGGCCAAGGCAAAGGCCAAGAGTGCCAGGAAGGCCAAGGCCCCCGCCCGGAAAGCCGCCAAGAAGAAAGCGGCCAAGAAGGGTCGGTCCATGATGGGTCGGGCCATGAAGCGGGGCGGGAGCAAGGCAAAACGGGCCAAGCGGCCGGCCCGAAAGAAGTAAGGCCGCGTTCATCTGGAGGGATGACGTCGTGGGGCGCCCCGGGTTCGGGACGCCCCATGGCGCGTCATGCCCCGGTACCGGACCAGATGGCCTGACCGATCCACCACAGCCCCACCACCACTCCACCGGCGCCGACCAGGGTCGCGACCTGCTTGCCCAGAGCCAGCGACCGATCGGCCGCCTGCCGCATCGCGGCGGCAGTGACCAGGGCAAAGACCGTCATTGCCGCGGTCGTGCCCAGCCCGAACGCCACCAGATACCCGGCACCTATCGTCACCCGGTCCACCAGGGTCACCGGCACCAGGGCCACCACCGCGCTGGTACCGGCCAGTCCGTGCACCAGCCCCACCAGCGTAATCCCCCGGCTATGCGCGTGATGGTGATGGTGGGGACCGGCGTGGTCATGCACCGGTCCAGGGAGCAGGGAGCTGGGAGCAGGCTCTGACCTTCCCGCTCCCTCCCTTCTGCTCCCTGCTTCCTGGGCTCTCTTGTGGGCATGGAGGTGAACATGGTCCCCATGTTCGGCTGGAGGATGGAGATGTAAGTTGCGAGTCGCTCGAAGCGACCATACGCCGATGAGCACCAGCATCACGCCGACGGCGGCTTCCCCTCCCCGGTCCCACCGCTCGGGCCATCTGAGGCCGGTGATCAGCAGCAGGCCACCGACCGCCAGGACGGCGAGCGAGTGTCCCATGCCCCATCGGAATCCAAAGCGGGCCGCGGTCCAGAGGGAGGGCCTCCGGCTCACGAAGGCCGTGACGGCCAGCATGTGGTCGATCTCGAGTGCATGCAGGAAGCCGAGTACCGCCGCTGTCACCAGCGTGACGAGTTCGGTCAGGGCAGGATCCTTCGAACGAGGTCAGCGAAATATGACGACGCCCCCGCGCGATGCGCGTCCCCGGATCCGGTTGACGTCTCTGTCGCACGGCGCCGGTTGAGCCTGTAAGCTCGGCAGCGCCGAATTGGCGCAGGTCCTGCGCCACCTCCCTCCGGTCCACCGGGCCGACATCCTGGTGGACGCGGCAACGCGTGACGATGCCGCCGTGGTACGGATCGCTCCGGACCGCGCCCTCATCGCCACGGTGGATTTTTTCACGCCCATCGTGGACGATCCCGGCGCCTGGGGCGCCATCGCCGCCGCCAACGCCCTGAGCGATGTGTACGCCATGGGGGGAAGGCCGCTCTTCGCCCTCAATCTGGTCGGCTGGCCCAGGGAGCGACTGCCGTTCGAGCTGCTAGGTGACGTACTGGCCGGCGCTGCTCGGATCACCGAGCAGGCCGGATGTCCCATGGTGGGCGGCCATTCCATCGACGACCCCGAACCCAAGTTCGGGCTGGCCGTGATCGGCGAGGCCCACCCCGACCGCTTGCTTACCAACCGTGGCGCTCGGCCCGGGGATGCCATTCTGTTGAGCAAGCCGATCGGCACCGGCATCCTCACTACCGCCCTCAAGCGCGATCTGCTGGGTGAATCCGATCTGGCCGAGGCGGTGTCGGTCATGACCACCCTCAACGACACGGCCTGCCGAGTAGCGCTCGAGCTGGGAGCGACCGCGGCCACCGACGTGACCGGTTTCGGCCTGCTGGGCCATCTGAGCAACATCTTGCACGCCAGCGAAGTGGGAGCCGAAGTCTGGCTGGACTCGATCCCCTCTCTGAGCCAGGCCCTGGGGCTCGCGGCCCGCGGGTCCATCCCGGGGGGAACCCGGCGCAACCTGGAAGCGACCGAGGCCATGTGGCCTGAGGACGCCGCCGAAGCGGAGCGGCTGCTGGTGGTCGATGCCCAGACCTCGGGCGGTCTCCTGTTCACTGTGGGCGAGCCCAACGCCGAGCCAGCGCTCGCTGCCCTCCGGGCCGCGGGGACTCCGGCCGCGGCACGCATCGGCCGGATCACCAGAGACGCCACGCTTCGTGTGCTCCGGCGGGAGATCTGATGCCCGAGCTGCCCATCGCCGTGGTGCACCTCGACGAAAGCTGCCTCGGCAATGGAATGGACCGGCCCGCGCTGGGGGGCGCGGGCGGCCTGATCGAAGCCCGGGCCGGCCGCGACCCGGTTCGGCGCGAGGTGTTCATCAGCTCGCCCAATACCACCAACAACAAGATGGCCCTGGCGGGCGCGATCGCGGTGCTGCAGCTGCTGGGACGCAAGCAGAAGCGGATCCGCACCCTCCTGATTTCGGACTCGGAGTATCTGGTGCGCGGCATGCGCGAATGGGTGCCGGGCTGGATCGCCCGGGGGTGGAAACGCAAGGACGGCGCGGTGGAGAACCTCGAGTTGTGGCAGGTGCTGGTGGCCTCGGCGGCGGAGCACGAGGTGCAGCTGACCTGGGTCCGGGGTCACCGGGGCCATCCCAAGAACGAATACGCGGACCGCCTGGCGGTGCGGGCCGCAAAGGAGCAGATCACCTCGGCCGGGGCGGTCGACTCGGGGTTTGACAGCTGGCTCGCCGCGCAGCGGGCAGCAGGCCGTTATCTCGATTATGATCCAGATGCCGCCTTCGCCGGTGTCGAGCGCCGGCTGGCGGCTGGAGAGCGATTCCCGCTCGACGCGGGCGTTTGAGCGGCAGCCCCTATCAACTCCGAGGAGCCACGTGACCGACCTGGAACGGTTCTTCGAACGTCTGGTTCGCAACCTCGCGGCGATCGATCTGCAGCGCGTGAAGCAGCCGGTGCCGGTGCTCGACATCAAGGCCAGCGTCATGCCCTACCGCACCAACCGGCGCTCCCTCGGGCTCGAGAGCAGCGAGGAATACGAAGAGCTGCTGGTGCGCCTGGTCAGCCAGGAGGGCGGGCTGGTCAGTACCGCGCCACCCGACGTGGCCGAATGGTGCGCCCGGCAGATGGCGAGCCTCACTCCCGATCTGTCCGGCATTCCAGGTCAGGCGGCGGCGACCATCACGGTGAATCCTCAGGCGCTGGCCCGGGTCCTGGGATCGTCGGCGGCCGCGTCGGTTGCCGCGAGCAGCGACAACCCCGGCAGCGTGTCGTTCGGTCCGGAGAAGTGCCCCCACTGCGAGGCGACGCTGCCGGACAATCGGGCCGTCAACTTCTGTCCCACCTGTGGCCGGTCGGTGACCCTGATTCCCTGTGATTCCTGCGGGGCCGATCTCGAGCCGGGCTGGCGGTTCTGCACCAACTGCGGACAGGAAGTCTCCGAGGCCGGCGCCGCCCCCACCTGAGAACCATGGTCGTCTTTCTTTCAGGCGTTCGAACCGGCTTCGGCTCGTTCGGTGGCTCGCTCAAGAACCTGAGCGCCACCGATCTGGGCAGCGTCGCCGCCCAGGCCGCGGTCCAGCGATCGGGACTGGCCCCGGCGGACATCGGTCATGTGGTCTTCGGCAATGTGGCGCAGACCTCGTCCGATGCGGCCTATCTGGCCCGCCACATCGGGCTTCGGGCCGGACTTCTGGTGGAGACTCCGGCGGTCACCGTCAACCGGCTCTGCGGTTCGGGCTTCGAAGCCATCGTGCAGGCAGCCCAGCAGATCATGCTGGCGGAAGCCGATGCGGTCCTGGCCGGCGGGGCGGAGGCCATGAGCCTTTCGCCCCATCTGGTACGGGGAGCCCGCTGGGGTCTCCGGCTGGGGAACCCTCCGCCCCTGGAGGACATGCTCTGGTCCGCGCTCACCGATGCCCACTGCGGCATGTCGATGGCGCAGACCGCCGAACGGCTGGCCGACCAGTTCGAGCTCACCCGGGCCGAGGTCGATGAAGTGGCCTGGCAGAGCCAGCAGCGGGCCAAGGCGGCGTGGGATGGGGGTGCGTTCAGCGATGAGGTGATACCGATCCCGCTCACCGATCCCAAGACCCGGGCCACAATCCAGTGGGCCCGGGACGAGCACATGCGGCCGGACACCACGCCGGAGGCCCTCGC
>DASWKS010000577.1:0-3865 GCA_036396495.1 Gemmatimonadales bacterium | reverse complement strand
GCCGGTTCACGTGATGGACCAGTTGATCAAGGCGCTCGAGCTGCTGCGCGAGAAACACCGGTTCGCCGGCTACATCCACGTCAAGCTGGTACCCGGCGCCGATCCGGCGCAGATCGATCGGCTCACATCACTGGCCAGCCGGGTGTCGTTGAATTTCGAGGCCGCGTGCGGCGCTACTCTGGCGGAGATCGCACCGGACAAGAACTGGGACGTCACCCGGCAAAACTTCGAGCAGGTGCGTTCACTGGTGGTGCGCGAGCGGGAGGCGCGGGACCACGGCAGGCCGGTTGACCCGCTCCATCCCGGCGGCGCGTCGGGGATGACCCTGCAGTTCGTGGTGGGCGCCACGCCCGAGACCGACCAGACCCTGATCGGCACCGTCGCGCGGCTGCGGCTGGGCGGCGGGGTCCATCACCCCCACTTCAGCGCCTTCCGGCCGATCACGCGCACCCCATTGGAAAACCTGCCCGCCGCGCCCGCGCTCAGGGAACACCGGCTCTATCAGGCGGCCTACCTGCTCACCGACTACGGCTTTGGGACGGATGAAGTGCAGTACCAGTCCAGTGGAAATCTTCCGCTCTCGGTCGATCCTAAATGCGCCTGGGCCCTGGCCCATCCCGAGCGGTTCCCGGTCGAGGTCCGCACCGCCTCCTACGAAGAGCTGGTGCGGGTTCCGGGCGTTGGGCCCATCGCGGCGCGCCGTCTGGTGCAGCGCCGTAACGGCCTGTTGCTTCGGGGCCTGCGCGACCTGCGCGCTCTGGGGGTGGTAACGACTCGTGCCGCCGGGTTTCTGACTCTGCGCGGCCGACAGCTCGGGACTACCCGGTGGACTGAGCAGCTGGGGTTCTGGTCGCCTGAGGATGAGGTGGGGGCTTATCATCTAACCTACGAGGTGAGTCCGGGAACGTTTAGATAAAGCAAGTGTGAGCCGGAACGAGAGAATGGAGCAATCCAAGCATCCTGTTTCCAACATCGGCCCCGGCGGCCAACGGAAGCGGGCCACCTGGGGCGCCGGGTCGCTGGCGGTCGCGGTCGGGCTTGCGGTTGTGCTCATCGCCACCGATCAGCCGCGCCTCTTTCGTCTGATCCTGGCTGTCCCCTTGTGGGGTGCCGGGTTGGGTCTACTGCAGGCCAAGGGAAAGACCTGAGTGGGCCTTGCGGCGCGCGGTCTGCGCGACCTGGGCCACGGCGAGGAGCCCATCACCAATCCCGAGGAGCTGGCTCAAGTGCGGCGGCAAGCCCGCCGCGTGTATCAGGGCTCGGCCCTCATGGCGATCGGCCTCACTATCGTTGCGTTACTCCTACCGGAATAGCAGGACAGCGCCGTCATGACCCGGACGCAGCTCTCGATCGCCACAACCGGCTTTGCTGCCCTGGCCGGGTGCGCCGCCCTTTCCTCACTGGGGATCGTACCACTCCGTTTTTCGGAGCCTCCGGGCGTCCGCCCCGAGCTCAGACTGCTCGGGCCCTCGGTGGACCGGCCCCTGGGTGGAGCGGCGCTCCGGCTCTGGGCCCGGATCGAGAACCCCAACGGGATCGGTGTCACGCTCAGGCAGGTAGCCGGCGACCTGCATATCGAGGATGCCGAGGCGGTCGCGGTCGATTTCCCGCTCGGCCTGCCGCTGGTGGCCCATCAGGACACCATCGTGCCGCTCGACGTCTCGCTCCGCTTCGACCACCTGCCGCGGTTGGCGCGCCTGGCACGCGCCGCTCTGACCGGTAACCCGCTGGGCTACCGGCTGGAGGGTTCCTTCAGTGTCGATGCCGGGTCGCTCGGCAGCCCGCGCTTCGGGCCGCTGACCCTGTTGACGGGGGAGATCCGGGTGCGTTAGGGCCCGGGAGGCCTGGCCGGGCTCGGAGGAGACTGGTCGTTGCTCGAACGGCGCGTGCGCATTCGATGGTGAATCACCCCACCGACGATCACCACAACCAGTACCAGGGGCAGAAACTCGATCAGGTGGCCCACCACATGTTCCCGCAGTCGGACGGTGCCAGCCGGGCTGATGCAATTGCGGAAGGTGGAGTCGATCATTCCGCCGCCGTCCCGGCAATCGGCCGCGCTCGGCATCCGGATGATGACCACCGCTGCGATGGTCACCGCTAGCAGCAGCACAATGAGTATCCGGGTCTTGGTAGCCATGGTCGCACCCCCCCAGGGCTTTATCGAGCCGGTTCGCGGGCCAGCTCTCCCACCCGGCGGCGAATCTCCGCCACCCGGGGCTGCAGCTCGGCGTCGGCGTTCTTCCACATATCGATGAACTTGCCGTAGTACTCCAGCGCCCGGGCCCGGTCCCCCCGCGCCTCGTACAATTCACCCAGCCGCACATAGGTCGGCGCCAGGTCCACTTCCTGCCCCATGTTCCAGTACATCTGACGCGACGCGTACTCTTCATAGGCCGCGAGCGCCGAGTCGGCCTGCCCCAGCCGATCGAACGCCTGCCCGATCGGGACCTGGGCGCACATCCGGCACCCCCACCGCCGCGCCGCGCTTCGCAGCCGCTCGATCGCCTCGGCATGCCGCCCATCGGACAGGGCCATCATCCCCTCGGCCCAGTCCAGGTCACCCGACGACTCCTCGCCGCCGGCCTGCCCCGCCCGCTGGTATTGCTGGAGCAACTCGCGGGCCTGGTCGCCGGCGCGGGCCTGGAGGAATGCGACGACCACCAGGGCGTAGGGCCGGCCAGCCGGTGGAAGCGAGTCGAGCGGATGCTCCTTGAGCGCCGTAACCAATCGTCGGCGGGCGGCCTCGAGCCTGCCTAACAGCTGGGCTTCGATCATCGCCTGGATCACTTCCTGGGTGATCGCCGATCCCATGTGAGACTCCCGTCCCACCTGCTGTGACGCCAGCAGCCACTCCCGGTCGGCGTTCAGCGCTTCCCGCAGCCGGCCCTGGAGCCGGAGCAGGGTGGCGCTCGTACTCCACGCCCAGCTTCGCCGCGCCGGATCGCTGCTGCCAACCATCGAGTCCATCAGGGCCAGGGCGTGCTGGTAGTCCCCCCGCACCTGCGCGATCCGGCTGCTGAAGCCCTGCCGTATCTCGGTCAGCCGCGGCAGTCGCGCGGCGAACGTGGTGACGGTGCGCTCCGCCCCGGGGTAGTTCCGCGCCAGCAGCTGAGCGTCGATCAGGTTGTCGAAGTTGGCCATGAGGGTCGATCCGCTGTCGATCGCCGTCTGGAGCAGCGACTCGGCTTCGGCGTAATGACCCTCCTGGTTGAACAGCAGCCCCAGGTTGTTGCGGGAGGCGTAATCGTCGGGCCAGGTCGCGAGCAGCTGACGGTAGGCAGCGATCGCCTCGCTCCGGCGGCCTTGGAAATGGAACCAGTAGGCGGTCGCCAGGGCGCCCTCGCGCCGGGGCAGCCGGTCCCGCAGCTCGTAAGCCCGTTGCGCCGCCCCGGCCCGCCGGGCCGGATCGAATCCCCAGTTGCCCAGCACCACGGCCAGCTTGCGCCAGGCCATGGCGAAGGTGGAATCCTGGGCCACCGCCTGCTCCAGCAGACGAACGGCTTCCAGCCCCCGCCCGGCGTTGTTCACCTGTTCGGCCTGGGAGTAGAGTCGGAGCGCCTCGAGCGAGCTGGTCGAGACCTGTTGCAGCGGCTCTTCGGCCCGGAGGCTTCGGAGCGATTCGCCGATGTCTTCCCGCAGGCTCTTCGACAGCCGCTCGACGGCGGGGATGATTCCCCCGACATCGTTGGCGATCTCCCGCTCCGCCAGCAGGGTGGACCCGTCGGCCCCGAGCAGCCGGACCGACAGCACGTAACCGCTCGCCAGCGGCGCGATCTCGCCGGCCACCACGGCGGAGGCTCCTTCGCGCTGGGCGATTTCCTGGGCCAGGGTGGCATCGAGTGGTGTGCTCAACGGCCGCAGC
>DASWKS010000576.1:0-3381 GCA_036396495.1 Gemmatimonadales bacterium | reverse complement strand
AACCGGTCACCCGGTTTGAGACCGTCACCGCATCGCGGACAGTTCATGGGACTCAAGCCGTCACTGGAACGGCGTTGGGATTCGGGGCCTGCGCGGGTCTGACTGAGCTGCTCCTATGATAACCCGACCGGACATACGCCGCGAGCCGGCGCGGACCCCGCCGCCATCGGAATAAGGGATTTCAATCGGCCCTCCCAAAGTACGGTTGGCTGAATGAACCGTCCAGCGAGGCGGCGGTGAGGCTATGGGGGGGGTCGCGCCGGTGCTGGCGGCCGAATCCCGGGGCCGGCGGGGGCGGCCGCCGGCGCGTGCGGGGTCGGGATCCGGCCCGATCGGGCCAACCCGCGTGCAGCCCGCAACTCCCCGAACCCAGGATCCAGCGGCGGGGGCGCACGCGGCTTACGCCGAGGTGGCGGACGGTGGGCGCATGGCGGCGCAGGTGGGCTGGTCGCGTTGCTGGTCTGGGCGCGTTCGGGATCTGATTCGGCGGTGCAGGGTGGGGAAGTAACCCAGCGGCAGCGGGACAGTGCCGTGGCGGCATCGCGCCTGCCGGGGGCCCAGGGGGTGGGACGCGCCCTCCAGATCGCCGACTCGGCGGCGGCCAGAGACGCGCGACTGGAAGAAATCGACGCGAAGGGAAAATACGGCTCAGGAAGGAGCGCGTGTTTCCGCTCAAGGAAGCGGCCGAGGCGCACCGGCAGCTGGAAGGGCGGCAGACGACCGGGAAAGTGCTGCTGAAACCCTAGGACTACGGCAGGGAGGCCTTCATCGCCGCTAACGCGACCATGGTGCCGAAGAACGACCCGATCCAGAATGTCATGGCCCATTTCAGCAGGTTCGCATGGCGCCGCTCAATCGCTTCGAGCCGGTGAGCCAGGCTTTCCGCCATGATGCTGATGCCCTGCTCCGCGCCGCCGATGCGCTGCTCGACGCCGGTCATGCGCTGCTCCAGCCGGTCAAAACCGGCGTCTACCCGCGCGTAGTTCGCCTCGTTCATCTCGCGCAGCTCGGAGCGCTGAGTCTCGATTCCGTGCATCCAGCCTACCATGTCGTCGGCGGCCTCACTACCGAATGCTCCCCGCAGCTTGCGTGTGAGCCGGTCCGTGATTGTCACGCGCCGTCCCTGGTAGAGGATCGGCTAATCTCAAGGTAGGCCGAGACGGGTAGGTGGGCAAACAATTGCGTGGAGGTACAGACAAACGCGCCCGGAACTGTGGTCCCGGGCGCGAAGCCCCTTCAGTACTGCCGGATGGTAAATGCACCGAGGAGCGCGTTGCGCCGCCCGCCGCCGGTCTGGAATTCCAGGCGCAATGCGTTCTCCGCCTGATAGTGCACCAGCCGTTCCGGCAGCGGCACCAGCGGCGAGGCGGCCGCCCCCAGCGCGTACTCTCCCACCACCGAGTCATTGAGCCATGCCCGGAGGGTGTCGAATCCCATGCCGACCGCGACTACCCGGGCGTAGAACCTCTGGTGGCTTCCACCCGCCTGGAAGCGAACCGTCCGCTCCCGTGCGGTGCCGGCCAGCAGCTCCGCGATCCGGCCCTGGTAAGGGACAAACTGGTCGGCGATCAGGCCCAACTCCCGGCTCTGGACTTCGTACTTGCGGACCACCGCATCCCGGTTCGCGAGGAACTGCGGGAATCGCCAGTCGAACACCAGGGGGACCGGGTGCTGGTCCACCGGGGGATACCCGTTCCAGTATTGCGTGGAGGGAGAGTACAGGCCCCGCAGGTTGACCATCGCACCCAGGACGAAGGCGGCCATCAGGGCCGCGAACGCGCGGCGGCCCGCGGGCGCCGGGTCCGCGGGCCGGCAGCCAAGGATGGTCCCGATCAGGAACAGGAAGACCATCTCGGTCGCGATGCGCGGTCCGTAGGACCATCCACCCCACCAGACCGAAAAACCAGCCTGTACCAGCAGCAGGAGCGTGGCTGCCCCCAGCACGGGGTGTGCAAGGCGGGCGCCGCTCCGCCCGCGCCACGACGCCCATGCCAGGAACGGCAGCACCAGCAGGAAGGGGTTCCAGATGATGAGGCTGCGCGACGGACTGAGCAGCATGGCCGACAGGCTGAACCGCAGCTGTGAAAGGTCGAAGCCGGTGGCCACGTACTCGGGTGGGAGCACGTGACCGTAGGTCCGCCAGTGCCACGCGGTAAAGATCACGAACAGGAGCCCGCTGGCGGCGGCGGAGGTTCCCAGCGCGCGCCGGTCGGTGATCCAGAGATACCCGAAGACGGGCAGGATGAACGCGGCAAAGGTCGGGCGCGACAGATATCCCAGGAACAGCACGACGCCCAGGGCCAGCGCGATCCGCTGCTGCGCGGGCTGGCGTTCGAGCTGTAGCAGGAGCCATACCGCGACTCCCATGAACAAGACGGAAAAGTTCATGCTCCACAGGGCGCCGCCGATGGTCGGCGCGACTACCGTCCCGAAGAACCCCAGCAGGGCGAGTAGCGCCGCCGGGAGGGGGCCGTGCCGGGCCAGTCCGATGCGCCACAACAGCGCGACCACCAGCGCGGCGATGAGGGCCGACAGGAGCTTCTGGAACAGGCGTTCGCTCCCGCGCATGTCGAAGCCCAACAGGTTGGCCGCGGCGACGGCGGGCGCCGAAAGGAGGGAAGCCCCCAGCGGATACCGGAAACGCAGGTGCCCGTTGACCGTGCCCACGGAGTGGCGAAGCGTGCCGTCCGGCTCGATGAAATAGTCCCGGTCGGCATCCAGGATCAGGGTGCCCCGCCGGATCAGGTTCTGGGAGAGGACGAGCGTTCCGTAACTGTCGCTCCCGGCATATGAGACCGGTGAGACGGCGACCAGTACGAACGTAATGACGACTGCCGCGGCTGGAACCAGGCGGGCCGGATTCACCACGTGACACTCATCGGGCCGAAGGTATGCCCGGCGCCCCACCGCGTCGCTACCGGACCCGCACCACCCAGAGCCGCGGGTTCAGATCGTCACCCAGCGCGTTCCCCGCGGGATGTGGCCCCAGCGCATCAGTAGCTCCGTGATGGTGAGAAGATGGTGATCATCCCAAAGTACGGTTGGCTGAATGAACCGTCCAGCGAGGCGTCGGCGAGGCTATGGGGGCGTCGCGCCGGTGCTGGCGCCCGAATCCCGGGGCCGACGGGGCGGCCGCCAGCGCGTGGGGGCCCACGGCGTGGCGATTCCTCAGCGCGGCCAGTCGAAGATCGTCGCCAGCTCGACCTTTCCCAAGAGCAATCCTCCTTCGGTCTCCGGAGGTTCCACTCCTCGACAGCCCGGCCTCACTACGCGTCGCGCGGCCGGCGTCTTGCCCTCCAGGCACCTGCCGGAATTCGAGACGTTTGTGCAGACAAGTCATTGTAATGAAACGAGCTGGCGCCATAGGCACGGATTGGAAGT
>DASWKS010000575.1:0-19430 GCA_036396495.1 Gemmatimonadales bacterium | reverse complement strand
GCAGGGGACCAGCCGTTGGGACGTCACCACCACCTCACACGCCAGTCGGTCGGTCAGCGCCTGAGCGACTTCTTCATGGGTCCAGGCCGGCGTGCTGCGCACGTCGAGCACCGCCTTCGCGATGGGCGGGGTGACGTTGCGACTGACGCCGGCTTCGAGCATGGTAGCGGTCACCGTGGTGGTGCCCAGGACCGGATGGGGGCGATCGTTCAGCAGCCCTTCGAGCTTGACTAACTCGTGCGCCAGACGGGTGATCGCGTTCTGGAAACTCTCCTCCCCGGCGTACCCGGCGTGGCGCTGATCGCCCCGCGCGATCAGGTCGGCCATCAGCAATCCCCGTTGGGCAATGGCGGCCTGAAGATTGGTGGGTTCGCCCACCACCGCGGCGTCGATGATCCCCGCCCGAGTCACCAGCCGGGGCATGGAGGTGTGGCGGGTCTCCTCCCCATAGCCGAGGAGGAGCAGCAGTCGGCCCCGGAACTGGTCCCGGCCACCGGAGAGATGGTGAGCGGCGGTGAGCATCGCCGCCACCGAGGCCTTGGCATCGCCCGAGCCGCGGCCGTAAAGCAGAGTGCCTTCGATGACCGGCTCGAACGGCGGACGCACCCACCCTTCGCCGGCGGGGACAGTGTCGAGATGAGAGACGAAGCCGAGGGTTCGACCCGGCCGGCCCGAGTCGACCGTCACGAGGACGCCGTCCTCGGCCCGCTCCGCGGCGAGCCCGCGATCGCGAGCCCACTCCTCCACGAATTGTCCCAGCCGCTCCTCGGTACCGCTCACCGAAGGAATCGCGACCAGGTCGCGGAGCAGCGTGACGTCAGTCGGCCAGGTCCACGCCAAGGTAGGTCGCCTTCTCCTTCCGGCCCACGATCATGGTTCCGGTGCCGGCCCCGGTGAACACTTCCAGCAGCACGGAATCGGGGGCGCGTCCGTCGACGATGTGGGTCCGCTCGACGCCGCCGGTGGCGGCTCGCAGACAGGCCTCCACCTTGGGCCGCATGCCGCCCGACAGCGCGCCGCTGGCCATGAGCTCCGCCAGGTCATCGGGATCGGCGAAGGTCACCAGACTGCTGGGATCCTTGGGATCCCGCAACACTCCGGGCACGCCGGTGAGGTAGATGAGCTTCTGGGCCCGGAGCGCGATACCGATGGCTTCGGCCACGGTGTCGGCGTTCACGTTGAAGACATTGCCGTCGCCGTCACCGGCCAGGCTGGCGACCACCGGCACGAAGCGGGCTTCCATGAGCGTGGTGAGGACCCGGGGATCCACGGTCTGGATGTCGCCCACGTGCCCGTAGTCCACGGTGACGGATTGCCCGGCGTCGTCCACCACCGTCACCGGAGGCCGGCGCCGCGCCGTGATCAGCTCGGCATCGACCCCGGACAACCCCACCGCCTGCACCTGGTGGGCGCGCAGCGCGGACAGGACGTCGGTGTTGAGGCCACCGGCGTAGACCAGCTTGGCCACTTCGAGCGCCGCATCGTCGGTGACCCGGCGGCCCGCCACGATCCGCGGCTCGATCCCCAACCGGCGGGACAGCGCCGTGGCCTGGGGCCCGCCGCCATGGACCACCACGATGCGAATGCCGAGCGAGTGCAACAAGGAGACCTGGGCCGCGATGCCGTCGAGGGCATGTTCATCCTTGACCACTTCCCCGCCCAGCTTGACGACGAAGACGTGATCCCGATACGCCCTGACGTAGCGCAGGGTGCCCTTGAGGCCGGCGATTCCGCGGTTGGTGTCTATCGTCATCCCAGTACCTCGAGCAGCAGCGCCCGCTGGGCGTGCAGCCGGTTTTCGGCCTCATCCACCACCGCTGAATTAGGGCCGTCCAAGACGGCGTCGTCGATCTCGACGTTGCGCCGGACCGGGAGACAGTGCATCACGATCCCCCGCCCGGCGCGAGTGGTGCGCACCAGATCGGCGGTCATGCGCCAGTGCCGGTGCGGAGCGCGGAAGGCTTTCTCCTCCTCCGGCCGTCCGAACCACTGGAGCGATCCCCACGACTTGACGTAGACCGCGTCGGCACCTGCGATCGCCTCATCCAACTGGTCGGTGACCGACACCGTTCCGCCTTGCGCGTGGGCCAGGCGGCTGATGGCGGTCAGATCGTCGGGGTCGAGGTCATAGCCGGCGGGACGGGCGATCACCAGGTTCATGCCGAGCTGGGCCGCGGCGATGGCGCCGCTGGCGGGTACCGCGGTCGGGAGCGGCTTGGGATGCCAGGCCCACTGGAGCACGAACTTCTTGCCCCGGGTTTCTCCCAGCTTTTCCCGCAGGGTGAGCGCGTCGGCCAGTCCCTGGCAGGGATGGCGCCGCACCGATTCCAGGTTGATGACGGGCTTGTCGGAGTAGCGGGCGAAGTTCCGGATCACCGGGTCGGTCCGCTCCACCGCCCAGTCGGTGCCCTTGGGAAAGGTCCGCACCGCCAGCGCGTCGCCGTAGCGCGCCAGCACCCGGGCGGCCTCGATAATGTGTTCGACGGTGCTGCCGTCCATCACCGCGCCGATCTCGGTTTCGATGGACCAGCTGCCCTTCCCCGGCTCCAGCACCACCGCGTGGCCGCCGTGGAGGAACATGGCGGTTTCGAAGCTGGTCCGGGTGCGAAGGCTCGGATCCAGGAAGACCATCGCCAGCACCCGCCGTTCCAGCCCGCCGCCGATCGCACCCCGCTTCACCCGGGCGGCGAGGTCCAGCAGCTGGTCGATCTCGGCCGGCTCCCAGTCCTCCATGGCGAGGAAATCGCGCTTGGGCATCAGAGGACCCGGCCCATCGCATCGAGCAGCAAATCGGCTTCGGCGCGCGAGAAGCTGAGCGGCGGCATGAGCCGCAGCACCCGGGGGTCGGCCGAGGTCCCGGTGATGACCCGGTGACTGAAGAGCGCCTTCTGCACCTCCGCCGCCGGGCGCGCGAGACGAAGGCCGAGGAGCAGTCCCCGCCCCTGCACCGCGGGCACCCCCAGCTGGAGGGCGCGATCCCTGATGTAGCCGCCGACCTCGATGGCGTTGTCGACCAGGCGTTCCCGTTCGATCACGTCGAGGTTGGCCAGCGCGGCGGCGCAGACGACCGGGCCGCCACCGAAGGTGCTGCCCAGATCCCCGATGGCGAGCCCTTCCGCCAGCCACGGAGTGATGACCGTCGCGCCGGCCGGCAGTCCCGCGGCCAGTCCCTTCGCCATGGTCAGCGCGTCGGGTACCACGTGGTACGATTCGGCCGCGGTGAAGGCCCCGCAACGACCGGTACCGCACTGGATCTCGTCGAAGATGAGCGCTGCTCCGGCCCGGGTGCAGATCTCGCGCGCCGCGGCCAGAAACTCCGGGGCACAATCGCGGGCGCCTTGAATTCCCTGCACCGGCTCCACGATGACGGCGGCGACCGAGCCGTCCACCACCGATTCCAGCTCGCTGAGGTCGTTGAACTCGACCTTGGTGGAGAGCGGAATGCCGGAGCGCCGGGCCATCTCTTCGTAGCGGGGCCCGTCGGTACAGGCCAGGACGCCGGGGGTGCGCCCGTGCCAGCCACCCCGAACCGACACGACGTTGCGTCGACCGGTGCGTTTGCGCGCCAGCGCCAGCGCGTTCTCGTTGGCCTCCGCTCCGGAGTTGCAGAGAAACACCTTGGCCAGCGGGTCGGGACACAACGACGCGAGCCGCTCGGCGAGTTGTTCCCGCAGAGCCAGCGGCACCGCTGCGGAGTAGAACAACAGCCTGGCCGCCTGGTCCGCGATGGCGCGTACCACGTCGGGATGAGAATGTCCGGTCGACGCCACCGCGTGGCCGCCGTAGGCATCGAGCCATTCCTGACCCTCTTCGTCCACCAGCCAGGAGCCGTGTCCCCGGACCGGGCGGACCGGCATCTGGGCGTAGACGGGAAGCAGAGCGGGACCTTCCATGGTGACTTCCGGTACCGGCACGTGATGTCCTAGTTCGGGTAGACCGGACCGGCCCTGAGACCGGTCGCTTCAGGAAGACCAAGCGCGAGGTTGACCGCCTGCAGGGCCTGACCGCCCGCGCCCTTGATGAGATTGTCGATGGCAGCCAGGACCTGGACTTCGCGCCCATCCTCGCTGGCGGCTCCATAGAGCAGCGCGAGGTTGGTGCCCACCACGTGGGTGAGCTGGGGCGGATGATCGATCACCCGGACAAAGGGCCGGTCGCCATAGGCATCGCGGAGCAGACCGGCCACGCCACCCTCAGGCAGCGACTGACCCGGTGCCAGGGTGGCGTGCAGGGTCAGGTAGATGCCCCGGACGAACGGACCGGAGTGCGTGAGCAAACGAGCCCCGGCATCGGAACGGCCGGTCCAGTCCCGCCACTGCTCCAGTACCTCACCCTCATGACGGTGGCCGAACACGGAGTAGGCGAACAGGTTGTGGGCCCGCATCGGATGATGGGTGGTCGGCCGGGGCGACGCCCCTGCCCCGCTGGAACCGGTGACGGCGAAGATCGACGGCGGCGCGGCCAGCCCCAGATGACGGAGCGGGTAGAGGGCAAGCTGTGCCGCCGTCGCAAAACAGCCGGGGGCGGCTATCGCCTTGGCCCCCCGCAGCCGTTCGCCCAGCACATCGGCCAGTCCGTAGGTGAAGCGATGCACCAGCTCCGGCGCGGCGTGGGCGCCATAATAGCGATGGTGCAGGGCGGGATCGTGAATGCGGAAGTCCGCCGCGAGATCCACCACCAACGCCGGACCCGCGTCGAGGACCTCGGCGGCCAGCCGGCTGGACTCGCCGTGCTCCAGACACAGGAAGACCACATCACGCCCGGCGGACGCCTCGGCCGGGGTGAGACCGGAGAAGCGAGCCTCGGTCAATCCGGCCAGCTGGGGATGGACCCCGTCAATCGGCTTCCCGGCTTGACTGCGACTGGTGGCGATCCACTCGTCCACCTCCGGATGCAACGAGAGCAATCGGAGCAGCTCGCCCCCGACGTATCCCGCCGCACCGATCACCGCCACCTTCACGCGGCCACTCCGGGATTCCGGCTGCGCCAGTCTTCCACCGCCTGACGGGCCACCTCGACCAGCGAGGCCGCATCACGCAGGGCATTGTGGGCCGGGAGCTTAAGCTCGCCCCGGATGTAATCGCGGCCGACCTCGTTGTCGGTTGCGGGGCCGGTAAAGACCGTGACCGGTTGCCGGAAGCGATGGTCGAACAGCTGTTTCGCACCCCAGCAGGCGACCGGATCGGGAGCCGCCACCACGAACGCGGCCGCCACCGCGGTCAAATCGGCCGCCAGCAGAATGTCCTGTACCCCGTACTCTCCCAGAATTCCATCACCCAGCTCGGCGATCACCAGGTCCGGCCGCGCCACCCGATCGGCCGCGAGCCGGTTGAGCAGGCCGCGCGCCACGGCGACAGTGGTACCGGGATGGGTGCTGGCCAGACCGGCATCGTTGAAGGTGAGAGCGGAGACCGCTCCAGCATCGAGCATCGACAGGGTGTCGCGCATGAGCGAGACGCCGGTCAACTTGACCGCGGCCACCCGTTGACCCGCGCGGGCCAGCCCCCGAACCAGCTCAGTGGCGGCGACCGTCTTCCCCGCATTCATGCAAGTGCCCGCGACGTAGACCACCGGCAGCCGGGCCTCGAGGACCTCGGCCGCGGGGACCGCGTTCTCCCGGATGGTCGCGGGCTTACCGATCCGGTCGCCCAGGTCGGGGAAGCTCAGGATGGCGCCCAGCACCTCGGCCTTGAACGGCGGACCGATATCGGGATTGCTGGAGGTACACCGGCCCAGGATGCCGCCCAGGTTCAAGACCTCGATGGTGTCTCCCACGGCGATGTGGGGCGGCACGTCGCCGGCATAGCCCCTGAGGGCCCGGCGGATGCCCAGCACGCCGGCCAGCACGTCGCCGCTCCGAAGCGCCATCATCCGTCCCGACACATCCTCCACCGTGTTGTAGGTGGATTTGTCGGTGAGGATCCGAACCGCGAGGGCGTACCCTTCGGCCGGCACGATCTCGTCGCCCACGATCACCTCAGGAGAGAGCCGGAGGTTCCGGGTGGCGGAAGCAATCCGGTCGAGCCGGACTCGGGTGGTTCTCACCATGGGTTACTTGCGGTGGCCGGCCCGGGCGGCCAGAAAGGAGGGGATCGACGCGACCCGGCTGAAGGCGCGGGCCTCCTCACCGGTCCACAGCCGGTTCTCTTCGCCATAAGTGGCGACCGCCGGGTCCATCATCGAGTAGGGACTCCGGCTGCCGGTCACCATGAAACGGCCCGGCGCCAGATGGACCCGGGTCTCACCGGTGACCCGGGTCTGGGAACTGGTGAACAACGCCTCGATGTCCCGCAAGGCAGGATCGAAATAATGGCCCTCGTGCAACCGGTCGCCGTAGAAGCGGCCCAGCTGATCCTTCCAGAAGGTCTGCCACTTGGTGAGGACCAGCTTCTCCAATTCGCGATGGGCGGCGATGAGCACCAGGGCCGGGCCGGCCTCGAACCCGATCCGCCCCTTGATGCCCATGGCGGTTTCGCCGACATGGATGTTCCGGCCGATGCCGAAGCGGTCGGTCAGCCCGCCTAACGCGGCGACCAGGTCCGGGCCGGCCAGGGCCGCGCCGTCGAGCGAGACCGGCACCCCCTGCTCCCAGGCGATGATGACGTCCTGCGGCACAGGCGAGTCGGCCGGGGGATCGAGCAGCTCGGCCGGTGGCGCGGCCCAGGTGTCATGGGTCCACCCGCCACCCCAGGTAGTTCCCCAGAGACCGCGATTGATGGAATACGATCCCGCCTTGGGCGGCACCGGCAGGCGCCGCGACTCCAGGTAGGCGATGGCCCGCTCGCGGGAGAGGCCCTCGTCGCGAATCGGGGTCACGATGCGAAGGTCAGGAGCCAGCACCCGAAAGGCCACGTCGAAGCGGACCTGGTCGTTGCCGGCACCGGTGGAACCATGGGCCACGGCCCGGGCGCCGATCCGACGGGCCACCTCGGTCACGGAAATGGCCTGCTGGGTACGCTCGGCCGACACGCTCAGGGGATAGACCTCGCCCCGCAGCACGTTGCCCTGAATGAGGAACCGCACGAAGCGGTCGAAGACGGCCGCGCGGGCATCGACTTCGTGGTGCTCCACGGCACCTACCGCTTCGGCCTGGCGGCGAATGGCTGTCAGATCGGTCGGGGTCGCGCCGCCGGTGTCGACGTAGACGGTGTGGACGGCGAAGCCCTGCTCGGCGAGTCGGGGAACGCAGTAGCTGGTATCGAGCCCGCCCGAGAAAGCGAGGGCAATAGCTGGACTTTGCATAGTGCATAACTATGCATTAAGGACACGGTTCTGACAACCCCGGTCCTTCCGCATGAATAGGCAGAAACAGTGGGGAGAGGGAGCGCGGCAGCGCCCGGGCAAATCTGTTAATGTCAATGACGGTAAACACTTGCAATTCATAATGTTAATCCCGGCTTGCTGAAAAACAGCCGCTGTACCATTTTAGGCCAGTTGGTGCACTCAGTAGGCAGCCGTCTGAGTCTTACCGGGAAGGGATTCTCGGATCCGTTCCCCCGGAGTAAGGAGCTCTGCCTGATGCGCCGGATCATCGCAGTCGCCGCCGTTGGATTGTTCGCCGCCAGTCCTGTCCTGGCTCAAAACCCGCAGAAAGGCACTTGGGAATTCGGCGCTTTCGGGCGCTTCAACTGGTACGATCAGTCATTCAGTCAAGATCTGGATCGGAGAGAGAACAGCTGGGGTTTCGGCCTCCGGGCTGCTCGGTTCTTTAGTCCGAAGTGGAGTCTCGAACTCGATGGGTCGGTCAACCCGACCGATCTGGATACGCCGATCGCCACCAGCATCGGGACGGTTTACATCCCGTTTCACCTCGGCGTCAACTACAACCACCCGCTGGGCGAGAGGTTGAGCTGGATCCTCGGACCTCGGGTGAGCTACAACATCTACCGGCAAGACGAAGTACCGGGGGTCCCCGAAAAGGAGTTCCAGGGGAGCGACTGGGGTATTGGTGGTATTACCGGGCTCCGCTACAAGATCAACGAGACCTGGTCGGTCCGGCTCGATGGTACTCTCGACTGGATGCCATCGCCCGAAGTCGCGGAGGATGACGAGGACAGCAACACGATGCTGGGGGTTCAGCTCGGCCTCAGCCTCTTCACCGGTGGCCGGTGCCGCGACAAACTCGATTCGATCCGGGTGGAGCCCAAGACCCAGAACATCACCATGGGTGACCGGGCGGGCCTGCGGGTCTCCGGATTCGAGTGCGACGGCGACGTGATCGACGCGACCGGCACCTCGACCGCGCGGATCACTTCGGGCCAGGGAACGCTGGCGGGGATGTCCTTCACCGCGACCCAGGCCGGCTGTGTGGACATCCAGGTGACCAATACCAATGCCCGCCGGCGGGGTACCGATAACGCGCGGATCTGCGTGGAGGCGCCCCCCGCACCGCCCCCGGTGACGCTGGACCGTTGCGAACTCGAGCCCGCCAGCACCACCGCACCGCCGGGAGAGTCGCTCACCTTCAAGGTGACCGGGTTCTACAGCGACGGCACCTCGCGCGACCTGCCCACCGCGACCATCAACGCCGACGGCGGCACGGTCTCCGGCCGCACCTACACGGCTCCGTTGGCGCCGGGCACCTACACCATCGTGGCTCAGTGCGGCGACGGGCGGGCGGCGCGCGCCACCGTGACGGTGCGGGCGCTCACGGTGACGCTCCGGGCCCTGTTCGGCTTCAACATGACCAACGTCGCCAATCAGGCCGAGATCGATTCGCTCCGGCTCCTGTCGGAAGAGCTGAAGCGGTTCCCCAATCTGTTGCTGACCATTCACGGTCACACCGACTGGGTCGGCGGCGTGGCCTCCAACGAGCGGCTGGGCATGCGCCGGATCCAGGCGGTGCTCGACACCCTGGCCAGCTACGGCATCGACAAGGCGCGGATGGACGGCTGGACCAAGATCAGCTTCGGCGAGTGCCAGCCAATGGCGGACAACCGCACCCGCGACGGCCGGGCCCAGAACCGCCGGGTGGCCATCTTCGACACCCGCAGCGCCCCGATCATCTCGGGCAGCGGGCAGTGTCGAGAGCGACCGTAGGGGAAGAAAAAGCCCCGGCTCAAGGCCGGGGCTTTTTCTGTTCCAGGTTCCGAGTTCCAGGTTCCTGGTGCGGTGCTGGGTTGCTGTGCAGCGTGCACGGTCCTTGGTACCGTGCCTGGTGCGGTGCGGTGCGGTGCCACGTGCCGGTGCTGGAACCTCGGGTAACGGAGTACGTGACACCTGGCACCCCGGCACCGCACCCAGCACCGCACCCGGAACCTGGAACCTGGAACCTGGAACCTGGAACCCTGAAATAGGAACCGGAATTAGGAACCCGCTACCTCATACTCCGCGCGATAGACCACCACCAGTTCCAGGAAGTACTGAATTCCCAGCGGGCCCAGCACCAGCCCGACCAGGCCGAAATACCGGACCCCAATCACCGCACCCACCAGGGTGACCATCGGGTGCATATGGGCATAGCGGCGGTAGACGATCGGCCGGAGCAGGTTGTCGACATTGGCAATGACCACTGCACCCCAGATCGTCATCGCCGCCGCGGCCCCGGCCCGGCCGTCGAGCAGCAGGCTCAAGGCCGCCGGACCCCACACCAGGCCACTGCCCACCAGCGGCAGGATGGACAGCACCGCGGTGACCGCGCCCCAGAAGGCGACGTTAGGCAGGCCCAGCACCCGGAACGCCAGCCCGACCAGGAGTCCCTGCACCACGGCGTTGAGGCCGGTTCCGACCACGGTCGACCAGGTCACCGCCTCGAAGCGGTCACGCAGGGCCGCGGTGCGCTCCGGTGAGAAGGGCAGATAGGGTTCGGTGGCATTCCAGGCCGCCCCCGGCCTGACCAGCAGGTAGTAGAGGCCCACCAGGGTGAACAACAGACTGAGCACGAACCGGGTGGCCGTACCGAGCAGGGAAAACGCGTTGGTGCCGATCCAGGTGAGCATGGCCTGGCCCGCCCCCGCGATAGATGGGCCCACCTGGATTCCGCCCAGCCGGATCTCTTCGTCCAGCCGCGCCAGGAGCGCACTGGATGCCAGAGCTTCGACGGCGTTCTGGGCCTGCACCACTAGAACGCTGAGCAGCCAGATTCCCGGAATCACGATCAGGATCAGGGTGAGGATCAGCACGATCCAGGCGGCGACCCGGACGGGAAGCCGGCGAACCAGCCGCTGGCGAAGCGGGTCCCAGAGAATGGCCAGCACCGGCGCGGCCAGCAGGCCCCCGGCGTACGGCAGCACTCCGATCAGGAGCGCCACCCCCAGTATCGCGACCAGAACCAGGGCGAAACGGCGCTGCGGATCTCGCGGCATGCGCGCAACCTAGCGCCCGGAATCGAGTCACGCGAGAGCTTGGGCCGGGGCCCGATCTTCCTCAGGTCCTTACATTTGAAGCGACCATGACAGCGAAATCGGTCCCGTCGTTCCCCCTCATCCGGGCCCGGTACTGGGCTGCCCTGCTGCTGCCGGGAGGGCTGGGCTGCGCCGACGCGGTGGGTGGAGATGGCATTCCGTCAGCCCAGTTCGCCATCCGCGCCGAGCTCCCGAGCGCCATGGCGAACGGCTTCTTCGACCTGGATATCGACCGGGTTCGAATCCGCATGACCCGACCCCCCGCGGAGCCGGTCCTCGACACGGTGGTGCTGTTTCCGGCTGATTCCAGCCAGCTGACGGTTCGGTTGCGGGTGCCGCTGGTGAGCCGGAGGGAGCAGCTGGTGCTGGCGATGGAACTGCGTTCCGGCCAGAGGCTGTTGTTTGCCGGTTCGCGCGAAGTGGAGGTGACCGATGCCGCCACGGTCGCTCCGGCCATTCCACTCCAGTACGTGGGCCCCGGCCAACAGGTGAACGGGGTCCGGATCGAGCCGCGCGATTCGGTGCTCAAGCCGGGCGACACCTTCACCTTCAAGGTGTTCGGATTCTTCAACGGGGTGCCGGTCGACGAGTTCTACGTCGGATGGGCCAGCGCCAATCCCGCCATCGCCGCGATCGACGCCGCCGGCTCTGTGACCGCTCCGGGCAATCGCGGCAGCGTCATGATCCACGCGATCACTCCGACCGGGGTGAAGGATTCGACCCGGCTCTGGTTTTCGCCGCCTCCGGCGAGCATGAGCCTGGTCGGGGGGAACAACCAGATCGGTTTCGCGGGGAGTCAGCTGGGGGCTCTGCTGGCGGTCCAGTTGGTGGCGACCGACGGACTGGGAGTGCCTGGGTGGCGGGTGCGGTTCATTCCGTTGGGCGGCGGGTCGGTGCGGGACACGCTCGCTATCACCGATGCCGAGGGAGTGGCCCGCACCGTGGCGACCCTGGGCCACATCGCGGGCAACCAACCATTCGAGGCGCTGATTCCGTTTCAGCCCCCGGTGATCTTCAATATCGTGGCCATTGCCGGACCGCCGGCCCGGGTGCTTCCCCTCAGTGGGAACGGCCAGACCGGTCAGGTGGGAACGCTGCTCAACAATCTGCTGGTGGCCAGCGTGACCGACATCTTCGGCAATCCGGCCGGAGGGGTTCCCGTCACCTGGAGCATCCTCTCCGGCAACGGAACCCTGGAGGAAGCGAGTCTGGAGACCAATCCCAGCGGCCTCGCCACGGCATTGTTCCGGCTCGGCGCGACGCCGGGCGGGAACACCGTCCGTGCGGCGGTCGGGGCGGCTCCTCTGTTCACGGATTTCTCCGCCACCGGCACCATCGGCGTGGCAGACTCGATCGAAATCGTGAGCGGCGACAGCGTTTCCGCCCTGCCGGGCTCCACCCTGCCGCCGTTTGTGGTGAGAGTGACCGACGCGGTCGGGAATCCGGTGGCGGGGGTGACGGTAACCTGGGAGATCGTGACCGGGACCGGTGTATTGACCCCGGCGTCCTCCCTCACCGATGCGGCCGGGACCGCATCCACGGTCTACCGCCTCGGCCCCGGCTTCGGGACCCGCGAGGTCCAGGCCAGGATTCCCGGAGGGAAGTCGGTCCTGTTCACCGCGACCGCGGCACCCTAGCTCCTACCGTAGTCGTCGCAAGAACGGCTCCAGCACCCGCCAGGCATTCGTGGCCGCCAGCTCGTGGCCCCGCGCCGTCGGATGAATCCCGTCCTGCAGGTTGAGTGAATCCACCCCGGCCACTCCCGCGAGAAAAAACGGCACCAGAGTCGCACCGGACTCCCGGGCCGCCTCGGTGAATGCGGCGCGGAACCGGCCGGTGTAGGCGTCGCCCAGATTGGGGGGCGCTTCCATGGCGAACAGCACCAGCGCGGGAGGAGTTGCGAGCGCTTGAGCCTTAGCAAAGAGCCCACGGATGTTCGCGCGCATGCTGTCCGGGTCGATTCCGCGCAGCCCATCATTGCCGCCGGTCTCGAGGATCAACACCGCCGGCCGCTCCCGTTCCAGCAGCCAGTCGGCCCGCCGCAGGGCGCCGGCCGATGTTTCCCCACTCACCCCGGCGTTGATGACCCGGAATGTCAGCCCGGCCGAATCGATCTTGCGTTGCAGCACCGCGGGCCACGCCACATCGGGGCCGAGTCCGTAGCCGGCCGCCAGGCTGGTCCCGATCACCAGCACCGTGGGTCGGGCCCGGGAAGCCGAGGGGACGCCTGCCACGGTGCTTTCTGCGCGGGCCGGAGGGGGGGCCTCACGCTCGGCGCTGCAGCCGGCTGCCAGCAGTGAAACCAACCACACGGATACACTGTACTTAGCTTGCATTACTCGTTATCCGACTCCAACGGGGGTGACATGCTTCGCTGTGAAGGGCTGACCCAGACGTATCTCTCCGGAGGCCGGCCGCTCACGGTGTTGAAGGATATCAGCTTCACCCTCGACGACGGTGGGTTTCTCGCCATCGTCGGGCCCTCCGGAAGCGGCAAGACGACGCTGCTGGGCCTGCTGGCCGGGCTGGACCGGCCCGTGGCCGGGAGGGTTTGGCTGGATGACATCGAGCTGTCGCTCCTGGACGAAGACGCCCGGGCCCGGCTCCGCGCCCAGAAAGTGGGCTTCGTGTTTCAATCGTTTCACCTGATCCCGACCCTGACGGCGCAGGAGAACGTGCAAGTCCCGCTCGAGCTTCGGGGAGAGGAAGGCGCCGAGGCGCGGGCCGAAGCCCTGCTCCGGCGGGTGGGGTTGGGCGACCGGATGGAGCACTACCCGGCCCAGCTCTCCGGCGGCGAGCAACAGAGGGTGGCACTGGCACGGGCCTTCAGCACCCGGCCCCGGTTGTTGTTCGCGGACGAACCGACCGGCAACCTGGACGGACGCACCGGACAGACCATCGTGGAGCTGATGCTCGAGCTCAACCGCGAGCTCGGCACCACCCTGATTCTCGTCACCCACGATCTCGACCTGGCACGGCTGGCCCGGCGTACCATCCGCCTGGCCGATGGAATGATTGTCGAGGACCAGGCCGCCGCATGATCCGCGGTTTCGTCCTGCGCATGGCGTGGCGGGAGAGCCGCGGCGCCCGCCGCCGGCTCGGCCTGCTCACCGGAGCGGTAGCCGCCGGCGTAGCGGCTCTGGTCGCCGTCAACTCGTTCGCCGCCAACCTGCGGGATTCCGTCACCGCCCAGGCCCAGGCGCTGCTGGGCGCCGACCTGTCGCTCCGCAGTCGGCGGCCCTTCACCGAAAGGGTGTCGGCTCTGTTCGATACCCTGGCGACGCCGGGGACCGACGGTACCGCGGGCCAGATGGCCCGGGTCACCAGCTTCAACGCGATGGCCTTTGTCCCCCGGTCCTCCGGGGTGCGGCTGGTCGAGGTGATGGCCTCCGAACCGGGCTGGCCGTTCTACGGCCAGATTCAGACCCGCCCGGCCGCCGCCTGGCCGGAGCTGCAGCAGGGGGGCCGGGTCCTGATCGATCCCAGCCTGCTGGCGTCGTTGGGAGCGGAGGTGGGCGACACGCTGGCGTTAGGCGAGGCCCGATTGGTCATCGCCGGCGTGGTCACCTCGGCGCCCGGCAACGTGGCGGCCGCGTCGGCGTTCAGTCCCCGGATCTACATCGCGGCCAGCGACCTCCCGACCACCAACCTGCTGCGCTTCGGCGCCCGGGTGGAGTACGAAGCATTCGTGCGACTGGCCGACCCCGCTCGAGCCCCGGATCTGGCGCGGACCTACCGGCCGGCGCTCCGGCCGGAGCGGGTCTCGATCCGGACCGTGGAGGACAACCGCGACGACCTGCGCGATGCCCTCACCCGCATGGGTAACTACCTCGGGCTGGTGGCGCTGATCGCGCTGCTGCTGGGCGGGCTCGGCGTGGCGAGCGCGGTGCATGTGTTCATCCGCCAGAAGCTCGACACCATCGCGGTGCTCCGCTGCCTGGGCGCGACCGCACGCGAGATTTTCGTGGTGTACCTGGTGCAGGCACTGGTGATGGGAGGGTTGGGCAGCGCTATCGGGGCATTGCTCGGCCTGGCGGTGCAACAGGTGCTGCCGTCGGTGCTGCAGGATCTGCTGCCGGTCGATGTGCAGGTCCGTCCCGCCACCGGCGCCATCCTGCTCGGGATGGGGCTGGGTTTGTGGGTTGCCGTCATGTTCGCGCTGTTGCCCTTGCTTTCCATTCGCCGGGTCTCTCCCCTGGTGACTCTGCGACGCGATTACGAGCGGCCGGACCAGGGGCGGGACTGGCTCCGCATTGGTACGGCGGTGGGTTTGGCGCTGGGCGTGACCGGGCTGTCGATACTGCAGGTGCGCGACTTGCGGGACGGGTTCTTCTTCGCGGTCGGCATCGGGGTCTCGCTCTTCCTGCTGTGGCTGGCGTCGCTGGCTCTGATCCGGGGCGTGCGCCGCTTCTTCCCCTCGCGGTTGCCCTATCTCTGGCGCCAGGGACTGGCGAATCTCTACCGTCCGGCCAATCAGACGGTGACCGTGGTGCTGTCGCTTGGCTTCGGGGCCACGCTCCTGGCAACCCTGTTCCTGGTACAGCACAACCTGCTCAGAGAAATGCGGGTGACCGGTCCGGTGGGCCGGCCCAATCTGGTCTTCTTCGACATCCAGGCCGACCAGAGCGCGGGGGTCCTCCAGGAAATCCGCACGGCGGGGATCACGCCCAGTCCGCCGGTCGCCATCATCCCGATGCGGATCCGCTCGGTGAAGGGAAAGCCGGTGCGCTGGTCACCGGCGGACACGCTGGAGGACCCCGAAGCCGAGGTCGCGGATACGGGACAGGCGCAGGATACCACGCGGGTACGGGGCTGGGCCGCGCGGCGGGAGTATCGCTCCACTTACCGGGACTCGCTGGTGAGCTCGGAGAAGGTGGTGGAGGGCGAGTGGTGGAACGGCCCGGTCGGGGACCCTCGGGCCGCGGCCGATGTGTCGCTCGAGCTGGAGATCGCCCGCGAGCTGTCCGTGACGCTCAACGACACCATCGTGTGGGACGTGCAGGGCGCGCTGGTCCCCAGTGTGGTGCGGAGTATTCGCGAGGTGGATTGGGCCCGGTTCGAGCCGAACTTCTTCGCGGTGTTTCGCCGTGGGGCGCTGGATCGGGCGCCCCAGACGCTGGTGACCCTGGTACGGGTGGAGGATCCGGTCCAGCGGGGCAGCTTGCAGCGCCGGCTGGCGGAACGGTTTCCCAACGTGACCTCGATCGACATCGCGACGGTGCAGATCACCTTCGAGAAGATCCTGGACCGGGTGGCGCTGGCGGTGCGCTTCATGGCGATCTTCAGTCTCATCACCGGAACGATCGTCCTGATCGGCTCGATCGCCACCACCCGGTTCCAGCGGATCCGGGAGGGCGTGCTGCTCCGGACGCTGGGTGCCACCCGGGGCCAGGTGCTGCGGGTGGTCTTCGCCGAGTACCTGTCGCTGGGCGTGCTGTCGTCGGTCATGGCGGTGATCCTGGCCTCGGGCGCGACCTGGGCCATCACCCGGTTCATCTTCGATTCGAGCTTCGCGCTGCCCTATGCAGCGCTGCTGGGCCTGGCCCTGGGGGTGGCCGCATTGACGGTGATGGTGGGGTTCTGGAACAGCCTCGAAGTGGTGAACCGGACGCCGCTGGAAGTACTTCGGAACGATTGATCAGGTAGTCGTTCTCATCCAAGACATCTCGCAGCATGGAGTAAACGGCAGTTTGTCCGCAGATGACGCAGATTACGCGGATAACATCAACCACAGCGTAACCCATCGCTGCTGAACCTCACTGACTGAAAACACTCGATGGGATGTTGTTTGTCATCTGCGCCATCCGCGTAATCTGCGGATACTTACTGTTAGGATCGACGACCAAGAACTCACTCGCAGGGGTATCGACGGTATGGCAACAACAAATCACCTCAGGACCCTTCTCGGGATAACCCTTCTTGGGACCCGGCTTCTGGCCTCCCAGGACGTGCCTTTGTTGCCAAGGGGTACGGTCGCGGTGATTGCGACCGAGCTCTCGGGTGAGACCGCCAAACGGAATCTGGAGTTCATTGCGCGGGAGCACCGGATGCGCGGCTCGAAGGGTTGGCATCGGGCGGGACAGCACGTGATCGACCAGCTCCAGGCGTACGGATTCGACGACGCGCACTTCGAACGGTTCCCGGCGGACGGCAAGATCTTCTACGGCACCCAGCGGTCCCGTCCTCCCTGGGAGGCGGAGTTCGCCGAATTGTGGAACCTCCGGCAAGACTCGGCCGGCTGGGTTCGTCAGGTTCGCCTGGCCAGTTGGGACGCGATGCCGGTGACGCTGGCGCAGGACAGCGAGTCGGGTGAAGTCACCGCCGACCTGGTCGACGTAGGGGACGGCACCGCCGAGTCCGATTACGCCGGGAAGGACGTTCGCGGCAAGCTGGTCCTCGCGGCCCAGCAGCCTGGTCCGGTGGCCCGGCTGGCAGTCGCGCGGTTCGGCGCCGCGGGGATCGTGAGTTACGCCCAGAACCAGCGGTCGGCCTGGTGGGGCGAGGACGAGAACCTGGTCCGCTGGGGGCACCTGGAGGCCTTCACCCCTACCAAGACATTCGCGTTCATGGTGTCGCTCAAGCAGGCCCGCGCCTTCCAGCAGCGGTTGGCGCGGGGGGAACCAGTGCGGCTGGAAGCGAAGGTAAAGGCGGGGCAGCACCCGGGCGATTACGAGCTGGTCACCGCCACCATTCCGGGCGCCGATCCTCGGTTCCGGAGCGAGGAGATCGTCTACAGCTGTCATCTCGATCATCAACGGCCGGGAGCCAACGACAACGCCAGCGGTTGCGTCACCATTCTGGAGGTGGCGCGGACGCTCACCAAGCTCATCGGCGACGGCCGGCTGCCCCGCCCCGCTCGCACCATCCGGTTTGTGTGGCCGCCTGAAATCGAGGGGACGCTCGCGTTGCTGACCACGCGGCCGGAACTGACCGCGAGGATGAAGGCGGTCGTGCATCTCGACATGGTGGGAGGCGGCCCCGAGACGAAGGCCATTTTTCACGTCACCCGGGGTCCAGCCAGCCTGCCGTCGTTTGTATATGATGTGGGCGGCGCCTTCGGCGCCTTCGTCAACCGGCAGTCGCGCGCTTTCGCCGAGAGCGGGATGGCCGAATACCCCCTGGTGGCGCCGGAAGGCGGGAAGGAAGCGCTGCAGGCCGAGCTGACGGAGCTGACACTGGGCAGCGATCACGAGGTCTACACCCAGGGCTCGTTCGGGATCCCCGCGATCTACCTGAACGATGACCCCGACCGTTACATCCATACCAACTTCGACACCCCCGGCAACATCGATCCCACCAAGCTCAAGCGGTCGGGATTCATCGCGGCGGCAAGCGGGTACTACCTGGCGAACCTGGGCCCTTCGGATGCACCCGCCCTGCTCGACCTGGTTCGTTCAGCGGCGGTGCGGCGCACCGCTACCATGCTGACGCGGCGCGCCGTGTTGCCGGCCGCCGAGGCCGCCAACCTGACCCGGTTTCACCTGGCGTATGAGCGGGCGGTCGTGGCCTCGCTGGACCGGTTCATCACCGTGACGGTGGCGATGCACCGCGAGAGCGAGGCGTTTCTCGGGAATCTGGAGCGGCTGGTGGGTGGCGCCACGCCTCCTCAACTGGGAGGGGCCGGTGGAGGCGAGGTGTACCGCAGGAATCCCGACCTCAAAGGCCCGATGTCGGTCTTCGCCTACGACTACCTCAGCGATCACTATGGTGAGGCAAAGGCCGCGGCACTCGGGCTCAACCAGTACAGTGGGCTCCGAGGGAGCGGTGGCGATTACGTCTATGAGGTGTTGAACCTGGTGGATGGGCGCCGCACCGTGCGCGAAGTCCGGGATGCGGTCTCCGCGATCTACGGGCCGGTGCCTCCGGAGGCCGTGGCGGAGTATCTCCGGGCGCTGGAGTCAGTCGGAGTGGTCCTGCCGGCTGCGGGGCGCTGACCGTGAACGCGCCGAGGCTTCGACCCAGTCGCAGAGCACTGAGACCTGAGCTGGGCCCAAACAGGTATCTTGGAATTCTCCAATCGGTTAGGTGAAGCCATGCAGACGTGCCTTCTCCTGCTGGTGGCATCGGCCGCGGTCCAGAGCCCGGTGCAGGCTCCCGCCGAGAGCCTCTTCGTCTATGAGGGAGCGGCACCGCTCGAGGTCCGCGACAGTCTGATCCAGACCTTGGAGAACGGGGTTCGGATCTTCAACCTGACGTACGCCAGTCCCAAGGGCGGCCTGGTGACGGCGTATCTGGTGGTCCCGCCGGGCCCGGGACCCTTCGCCGGCGTGCTGTTCGGACATTGGGGGTTGGGTAATCGGTCCGAGTTTCTGCCGGAGGCCATCCACTACGCCGAGCGGGGCGCGGTCGGTCTGATGATCGACTGGCCCTGGACCCGCTGGCCGCCCAACCGGCGGGACCAGGGACCGCTCGACAAGCCGGAGCAGGACCGGGCGGTGTTCGTGCAGGCGGTGGTGGACCTGCGACGGGGTCTGGATGTGCTGGCCGCCCGCCCCGACCTGGATCGGCGAAGGCTCGGCTACGTCGGGCACAGCTACGGCGCACAGTTCGGCGCGGTGCTGGCCGCTGTGGACCCTCGGGTCAGTGCCGCGGTGTTGATGGCCGGGATCCCCGACAACGCGACTTTCATGATCGAGAGCAAAGATCCCGATGTGCTGGCCTACCGGGCTCGATGGACCCGAGAGCAGATCGAAAGTTACATGGCGGTCAACGCCCCGGTCGACGCGGTAGGCTGGGTCGGACGGATTTCGCCCCGGCCGCTCTTGATGCAGTTCGGCTGGTACGAGCACGCCATCCCGATGGAGTCGATGCGGCGCTATGCTGCGGCTTCACGGGAACCCCGAACCGTGCTCTGGTATCCCACCGGCCACGAGCTGAATGACCCCCGGGCGTGGTCTGATCGCACCGCCTGGGTGATTCGCCAGCTCCATCTCTCGATGCCGGCGCGTTGAGTTGGCTATGCGACATGGGTAGGTCTGGGTCGGAAAGTCGGAAGGGTCGGAAGGTCCGACGCTTTCCATTGCCGGCAGTATCTTTCCAGCCATGCTTTCCCTCGACCTGCGCAACAAGCGCGCCTTCATCGCGGGC
>DASWKS010000574.1:0-2941 GCA_036396495.1 Gemmatimonadales bacterium | reverse complement strand
GTGTGAGGGGGGAGTGAATGCAGAATGCCGAATGCCCAGTGCCCATAGCAGAGGTAGGGGTGAGGGCCTAATCCCTTCTGCATTCGGCATTCGGCATTGGGCACTCTGCATTCACTCCCCCCTCACACCTTGTCCCTGGGTACACTTCCCCCGATGCACGTCCCGCCCCACCTCTTCCTTGTTGATGGCTACGCCCTCATCTACCGGGCCTTCTACGCGCTCCTGAGCCGGCCGCTTCGCACCAGTCGGGGAGAAAACACGTCGGCGGCGTGGGGCGTCGCCAATTTTCTCATGCGGCTCCGGACCAAGTATCAGCCGGAGTATCTGATCTGGGTGAACGACGCCGGGGACTCCGGCCGCACCGCGCGCTACCCCGAGTACAAGTCCACCCGCGAGAAGCTGGACGAGGCCATGCAGGACGACTTCAAGCTGGCGCTGGAACAGGTCGGCGCCTTGCTGGCCGCGTTCCGGGTCCCGCTGGTGGCCGTGCCCGGCTGGGAAGCCGATGACGTCATCGGCACGTTGGCGCATCAGGCGATAGGGCAGGGGCTGCAGTCGGTGATCGTCTCCGGTGACAAGGACCTCTACCAGCTGATCCGTCCCGGCGTGGCGCTGCTCAATCCCGGGCGGGGCGGCAGCGCCGGGATCGAAGAGCAGTGGGTGGACCTGTCCAACGCCACCGAGCGGCTGGGCGTGGCGCCGGCGCAGGTGGTGGACTATCTGGCGCTGGTGGGCGACAGCTCCGACAACATTCCGGGGGTCAAGGGCATCGGCGACAAGGGCGCACGGCAGCTGCTGGCCCAGTTCGGCGACCTCGATTCCATCCTGGCCAGGGCCGGGGAGGTGACCCAGAAGCGTCCCCGGGAAGCCCTGTTGCAGTTCGCCGCCGAGGCTCGACTCTCTCGCGAGCTGGTCACCATCCGCATCGATGCGCCGGTGTCGCTCGATCTGGAGGCCGTCCGGATCCAGAGCCCCGACCCCGACCGGCTCCGCCAGGTGATGGCCCGCCTCGAATTCCATACCCTGGTCCCTCGAGTACTCGGGGAGCAGGGAGCGGGGAGCAGGGAGCAGGGAATAGGAAGCAGGGAGCAGGGAGCGGGGAGCAGGGAGGAGGAAGCGTTGAATGGGGAGCAGGCTGCCGCCGTGGTTCCTGCTCCCGCCTCCCTGCTTCCTGCTCCCTCGCTCGACGTCACGCTGATTGTCGACCCGGCGCTGCTTACTGGCCTGGTTTCCGAGCTGGCGGCGTCCGGGGCGTTCTCGGTGCGGGCCTGGACTACCGGGGGCGGTCCCCGTGAGGCGGGGTTGTTGGGATTGGCGTTGGCCTTGAACGATCGGGCCTGGTATCTGCCGTTCGCGCATCAGCCGGCCGACGGCGCGCTGGCGGCGCCGGTCATACCCCGGAACCTTCCCGCTCTGGGCGATCCGTCTCTGGCGCCGCTGGCCCGCCTGCTGGCCGATGCCGGCGTGGCCAAACTGACCCACGACGCCAAGACCGAGCGGGAACTGCTGCGGGGCGCCGGGGTCGAGCTGGCGGGAGTGACCCGCGACCTGATGCTCGAGAGTTTTCTGATCGACCCGGGCCGGCGCTCCCACTCGCTCGAGACCCTCGCGCTCGATCATCTGGGCCGGAGCCTGCGGCCCCGCGACCAGTTGTTAGGCAAGGGCAAGACGGCCCTCGGGCCGCCCCAGGTGGGCCAGGATGCCGCGGCGGAGTGTGCCGCCGCGGAGCTGGCGGTCCTGCAGGCGCTGGCGGAGCGCTTCGACCAGGCCCTGGTCCCCGGAGGCCTCGAGCCGCTCTACCGCGAGATCGAATTGCCGCTGGTGGAGGTGCTGGTCGACATGGAGTGGACCGGCATCGCCATCGATCCGGCCCTGTTTGCGTCCCTGGCCCGCGAGCTGGGCGCGGATCTGGAGCGGCTCCGGCGCCGCATTGGCGAGCTGGCCGGCACCGAGTTCAATCTCAACAGCCCCCGGCAGATGGCGGCGGTGCTGTACGAGAAGCTGCAGCTGCCGATGCTCAAGAAGACCAAGACCGGCCCCTCCACCGACGCCGACGTGCTGGAGCAGCTGGCGGCCATGGGGCACGACGTGCCCCGGCTCATCATCGAGCACCGCGAGCTGGAGAAGCTGCGATCCACCTACGTCGACGTGCTGCCGGCCCGGGTCAACCGCGCTACCGGCCGGATCCACACCACCTTCAACCAGACCGGCGCCGCCACCGGCCGGATCTCGTCGTCCGATCCCAATCTCCAGAACATCCCGGTGCGGACCCCGCGGGGTGAGGCGATCCGGCGGGGGTTCGTCCCCTCACCCGGCTGGTCCTTCGTGGTGGCGGACTACTCCCAGATCGAGCTGCGGCTGCTGGCCCACTTCTCCGGGGATCCCGCCTTCGTCGCCGCCTTCCGGGAGAACGGCGACATCCATCGCCAGACCGCCGCCGTCATCTTCGGGCTGCCGGTGGAACAGGTCACGCCCGACATGCGGGCCCGGGCCAAGACCATCAACTTCGCCACCATCTACGGACAGGGCGCGTTCGCCCTCTCGCGCCAGCTGGGCATCACCCAGGAAGAGGCCCGGGCCTTCATCGGGCAGTACTTCGAGCGGTTCGCGGGGGTGCGGGCCTGGCTGGATCAGCAGGTGAAGCTCGGCCGGGAGCGGGGCTGGGTGGAGACCCTGTTTCACCGCCGTCGCTACGTGCCCGAGATCAAGGATCGCAACTTCAACACCCGCGCCTTCGGCGAGCGTCTGGCCCAGAACTCGCCGCTGCAGGGCTCCGCCGCCGATCTGATCAAGATCGCGATGATCCGGATCCACCGCGCCTTCAAGGACCAGCGGTTGTCCGCCCGACTCCTGCTGCAGGTGCACGATGAGCTGGTACTGGAGGCCCCGGAGGAGGAAGTGGATGTGGTCCAGGAGGTGGTGCGAGGTCATATGGAAGGAG
>DASWKS010000573.1:0-6395 GCA_036396495.1 Gemmatimonadales bacterium | reverse complement strand
CAGTACGCCTGGCCGACCCAACGGGTATTCATCGACGGAGCCACCGATGTCTACGGCGCGGCGATCATGCGGGCGCACACCACCGTCCTGGCGCTTTCACCGGGATGGCGGGACAGCCTGGCCGCCTGGAAGATCGACATGATCCTGCTTCCCACCGACCAGCCGATGGTGAGCGAGCTGGTCCAGGATGGGACCTGGGCGGTATGGCGTTGCGACGCGACCGCCGCGCTCTTGCGCCCGGCCGAGCTCGGAGTCGCTCCGGACGGTTCCGCCCTCGCCGCCTGCCGACAGGCGCGAATCCCCTCGCTCGCTCGCGAACCACGCGAACCGTAACGACCACGATGTCGCGCTGGCCCTCCGCGGTGGCGGCGGTGGCAGTCGTCCTCACCGTCCTGCTGGGCCACCGGCAACTGCTCCAGCCGGTGGCCCTGACCACGCGCGACCATACCGACTTCTATCTGCGAATACAGCAGTACCATCAGGAACTGGCCGACGGCCATTGGCCCCAGAATCTCCCGGACGCGGTGCGGGGCGGGGGGCACGCGTTCCCCCTGTTCTATCCGCCCCTGTCCCATGCGACCGCCGTCGCCGTCTACCAGGTCACCGACGATGTGGTATCGGCGACCCACTACACCGCCCTGGCGGCGGCAGTTCTCGCCGGACTGGCCTGTTTCCTGGTCCTCCAGTCCCTGACCGGCGGGGTCCTGCCCGCGGCTGTAGCCGGCGCCGCGTATGCGGTCATGCCCTACCCGTACGTAGCCCTCGACATCCGGGGAGCCTTCGCCGAGAGCTGGGCCCTCGTCTTTTTTCCGCTGGTACTGCTGGGCTTCCTGCGATCGTTCGAACGGGGAAGCCCGCCCCGCTGGCTGCCGCTGGCGGTGGCGGGCATGATGGCGACTCACCTGGTCATGAGCGCGTGGACCCTTCCGGTTCTGCTCGGGCTGTCGCTGTTCAGCGCCCTGCCGAGGCTCACGTCATCCCGCATTCTCCTGACCGGAGGCGCCTGTCTGATCGCCGCCGGATTGGTAGCGCCCTTCGTGGTACCGAGCCTCACCGGTTTGGGTGCGGTCCGAGCCGCCGACCCGGTACTGATGCACGCCACCCCGGAGGCGATCGCCGGCGTTTCCTGGCAGTTCTTGAGCGGGGTCTTCGGGACGTTCCCCTACTGGAAACAGGTGCAGGTGGTCCTGTTCGGCATCGGGTTGCTGGGACTGATCCGGTCCTGGCGAGAGCCCGATCCGGTTCGGCGGCTTTGCTGGGTGGCCGTGGTGATGTACGCCCTTCTGACGGGGCTGGCCGAAGCGCCGGCGGCGGTTTGGAGACTGGTGCCGCAGCAGCTCCGCTACATCCAGTTCCCCCAGCGCCTGCTCGGCCCGGCGTCTCTCTGTCTGGTGGTTGCCGCCGCGATCGCCACCTCCTGGCTCCCCAGCCGGCGCAGGGCAATTCTCCTGACACCGATCGGGGTGCTCATCATCCTGTATGCCTGGAGCATCGGGGGCATGGTCCTGCCCCGGTCGGGGGAGCGTGGACCCTCGGTGCTGGCCCGGCTGGCGACCGATTATCCCGATCGAGGGCTGACCGTGGTGGGCGAGTACCTGCCCCGCGAAGCGGAGCCGGAACGGCTGGCCGCGGCCATTCAGGCAACGCTCGACGGCGTGGGACGGGAACCGCTACTGGACTGGCGCCGGGAGCCTCGTCGATTCGTGGGGCAGATGGCCGTGCCGGAACCAGCCGAGGTACCGCTTCCCCTGGTGCGGTACGGTTTCTACGAGGTGAGGGTCGATGGCCGGCAGGGGGCGACCGGATCCATCGAGGGACAGTTGAGCGTGTTGCTGGATCCCGGGTCCCACCAGGTTGTGGTTACCCGTAGATGGCCGACCAGCCTGCGGCTGGGAATGGCAATCGGCATTGCCAGCTGGCTGGTTCTGCTGCTGGGACTTCCCCCCCGAAGGCATTCCTGACCGTCCGGCCGTCCGGCCGTCCGTCGGTCCGTCGGTCCGTCGGTCCGCCCGCCCGTCCCCCGTTGTCCCCCGAACCGTCCTTCTGACGCAGGGAGGAGTAACGGAGTTCCAGACCCTTGACCGTGGTGCGTCTCGACTGACGAGGAGGGCTGCCCGATGATTCGCTGGAGACTGGTTGGGGCCGCGATGGCTCTGGCCTCATGTGAGATGGCCCCCCTGGCTCCCGTCGCCGATTCAGCGGGCGCAACCAGTGCCGCGGCATTTGCCGTTGCGACACCGTCACTGATCCTGATTGCACCTCTGCAGATTGTCACCCTCGAAGGCCGCACCGATCCTGAGCGAGCCTGGTTCCAGGCCACGATGATTGTGCATGATGAAGAGCCCGTGGGAGGCGCTGCGCAAATGGATGGCGCAATTCTGATCGTGTCGGCCGTCGATGGGCCGATGCCTCAAACCAGACCGGAGGCAGAGACGCTCAGCATCCGGGTTCAAAGGGCCTGGCTCGATCCCGACTTCGTGGTTCGCTTTGAAGGTGTCGCCACCCTCCGCCACGCGAGCGGGGATCTCGAGGAGTTCCCGATTGCGGGCTCGGCTCGGCCGATGGCCACCAATGCGGATTGCCTCATCTGGGACATTCTCGGCGGCAATGTCGATGATCCCCTGCATTACGTGTTTGAGGCGGATGCCAGAATCGTGGAGCGCCTTTGACCGAGGCAGCAGGTGGGTGGGAATCGCTTAACGCCTGATACGGAACCCCGCCCTGTCACCGCCAGCCGGCCGTCCGGCCCGTCTCCGTTAAAGCCCGGAGCAGCACCACTTCCTGCCGGTCCTGGGGCCGGTCCGACGCCTCCTTCGAGCGGATGATGTCGGGGAGCGACGCGGCCGCGATGGTGACCCCATACACCTCGAACGGCACCGCGTTCCTCACCAGATCCTCGTAGCCGGTGGTACCGCTCGGCGTGAAGACCAGGTCGAGCCGGCCTGCGTCAGTCACCAGATTCCAGAGATCGCCGCGTGCCAGCGTCGCGGCCGCGCAGTCGAAGGCGAGCCCTTCCGGCACGGACTCGGTGGAGACCCGGGCGTCGAGCGCGCGCAGCGCGGCCGCCAGGCGCTCTTTCCCGCTCTAGAGTGGGCCCTGGCGGCGTCGTTCATGCCGGAAGCAGAGCTCTTCGGGGAGCCCTCGATCATCCCCACCCGGCTGGTGCTGGATCACTACTGGGCCCTCTTCCGGGAGCGGAGCTTCTGGCTCCCGATCCGCAATTCCTTGATTGTGGCCGGCGCCACCACCGCCTTGTCGGTGACACTCGGCTCGCTCTCCGCGTACGCGATCGCCCGGCTCCGGTTCCGGGGGAAATCGCTGGTGCCCTATCTCACCTTCGCCACACCGCTCACGATCTGGCTGCTGGTGGGGTTTTTCCGCCAGTTACCGGCCGAGCTGGAGGCGGCGGCGGATGAAGGGGCGGCCACCCACCTCGCCGGGCTGGCCGGCATCGTCCTGGCCGGCGTGGCCTGCTTCGCATCGCTCACCCTCCTCGGTGCGTCGCTGCTACCGTCCGCGGTGGCGGGGACCCTCTACGCCCTGCTCCCTTACACCTGGGTCGCGCTCGAAATCCGGGGCGCCTTCGCAGAGACCTGGGCTCTTGTGTTCTACCCGCTGGTACTTGCGGGCGGGGTGCTTTCGTTCAGGCAGGGACATCCGGTCCGCTGGCTCCCATGGGCCGTCGCGGGCTCTCTGGCTAGTCACCTGGTGATGACCGCCTGGGCCGTCCCGGTGCTGGCGGTGATCGCGCTCCTTGCGGCAGCGCCCGAAGTTCGCTGGAACGGTGTCTGGCGCACTGCGGCCGCAGGGGCGCTGGGCGCGGGGAAAATGGCCCTGTTCATCCTGCGGCGTTGATCGACTTGAAAGGACTCCGGGCGGGTGATCGGGGCTCATGTGGGCCACTCCCGAGGCGCTGGCGGGCGTCTCGTGGTCATTTTACGAGTCAGTCTTCCGTTCCTTCCCGTACTGGAACCAGCTGGAGTGGGCGCTGCTCGGTCTGGGCGCGTTAGGCAGCTGGCAGACCCGGAAGGACCCGGCCCTGACCCGCCGGCTTTGCTGGGCGGGCCTCGCCGTCTATGCCGCACTCGCGATCCTGGCGCGGGCGCCGGTCGAAGTCTGGCGGATGGTCCCCCAGCAACTGAGGTACATCCAGTTTCCCGAGCGCCTCTTGCGGCTGGCCGGATTCTGCTTCGCCCTGACGCTCGGCATGGCGACTTCGATCCTCCGGGGCCGGCTGGGGACTGCGGTGACGGCCGCTATCGGGCTAATGGTAGCGCTGCTGGCGTTCCATCTCGGACGACAGATTCTGCCACGTTCGGGCGAGCGCAGTACCGAGATCCTGAAGCGGCTCAATACCCCGTATCCCGATCGAGGCTTGACGGTCGTGGGTGAGTACCTGCCTCTCGGGCGCGAACCCGATTCGCTGGCAGCCGCGATCCAGCGGACCCGCGACCGAATTGGGAGCGCGCCGTTGCTATCCTGGGAGAAGAGCGGGGGCGGGATCCCTTGCCGCTCAGCTCAGCGTCACACTCGGAGCAGGTACCGACGAGCTGAGCATTGAACGGCAATGGCCCGTGAGCTCGAAAGTGGGGTTGATGGTGAGCCTGCTCTGTCTCGCTACACTGCCATGGACCACCGCACGCTTTTGGCGGCCTTCCGCATAGCGAGGGAAGGACCTTTTCTCCAATCTCGATCCGCGTGCCTACCGGCCTACAACGCGATTCCTGCCCCACGTCCTTTCGAGGCAGGCACCATCTTCCAGCAGGCCAGCAGCAGGAAGGCGCCTGCAAGTCCATCCACGATGTAATGCTCCGCGAAGTAGACCAGCACCAGAAGCATGAAGACAGCGTAGGTGATGCCCAGGACCCTGACCCATCGAGGGCCCATCCATGCAGCTCGCGCAACCAGTACGGCGGCCGCCGTGTGGAGCGACGGCATAGCCGCCACCGCATTCCCATCGACCTTCCGCGCAAATTCCATGTAAGCATCGGTAGCCCTGGAGTCCCAGCCGCCGATCAGCTCCCACGCCGGGCGGTGCAATGGTGGCAGGAGCCCATCCATGGAGGCCATCCATGGTGGAACCGTGGGAGCGAGCCAGTGAAAGAACAACCCGAGCAGGTAGGCGAGACTCATCCCGAGGAGATACGGGCCGAGATAGGCCGGCCGGTAACGCCAGACCAGAAGCCCGACTAATGGGACGCAGACATAATATGACTGATAGACGATGGTTCCCAACCAATCCCACCAGGCCGGTGCGGTGGAATCGTAGAACGCGTGTTGCAGCGCAACGGTGGGCACTGTCCCCAACCCGAGCCAGCGGTCGAGCGTAATCACGTACTCCGCGAATGGACCAGGGCCCCAATCATCGACCATCGGGCGAAGAAAGACGAAAATGGCAAAACTGGCCGCGTAGGCCGCCCACTGCGCGGCCACGCGCGTGTCGCGCAACCAGATGACGGCGACGACGACCGGCCCGCCAAACAGCAGCAGATTCAACCGCCACCAGAGTGGATTCCAGACGGCGAGAGCCGCAGCCAGGCCGAGTGCGAGGACCAGATACCGCTGCCAGAAGTCGCGGCGACGGGAGTGGACTGTGATGCTCGTCCCGTCGATCACAAGGCCTCCGGCATAGCCGCCAGGCCAGTCGTACCCGGGGCCCGGCTCCTCCCCACGACAGAGCTGAGCCAGGCCAGCGCGTAGAACCCGAGACCAACCAAGTACAACGAACGGAACCCGAGGACCATCCCCGAATACTCGGCCGCACCACCGATCAAGGCCCCGAGAAGATTGGCGCCCAGGGCCCCCGATGAGCTGGGTGCGATCCGGAGTTCACGGCTGAAGATCACTCCTGCAAAGAACAGCGGGAGCGTGAGAACGGCCACCGCGACCGGGTTTCGCGCCGGACTGGACCACGCCAGCAACGGAGCAAGCGGTATTGACCAGCTTGCCAGGAGTACCACGATCAGGGCCCCGTACAAGACCCGGCTCGGGGGACACCAGGGCCTGGTTGCAAGCGCATTCGCCAGAAGGATCAGGATCAGAACCGCTACAATGACCAGGACGTTGACCGTCCAGGTCGACCCCATGAAGAGGCCGAGCTCGGTCATGGCCTTGGTCTCGACCAGGAGAAACCCGGCCCCGAGGAAGAAGAACTGGAGGTTGACCGAGGCTCCCCCCCGCATGGTCCAGAGGGTCGCGGTAACCGCCAGCGTCAGAAGCGCGATGATGGAAGTGAGGTAGTTGACCGGCAGTTCGCGGTCCCGCAGGTAGAGATAGGGCCAGTTGTCCCGAGGGAGGATGGTCGGATCCGAGAACGCGCTTCCGGGAAGGTATCCCGATTCCAGCGGGTGGTAGTTCCAGGATGGCCCGGAAGCCGCGGCTCTAGGAGTGAAACC
>DASWKS010000572.1:0-6019 GCA_036396495.1 Gemmatimonadales bacterium | reverse complement strand
GGCCGAAACGAAGGATGGCGGAGGTCAGACCATGAGAACACTCCGAACCGCGTTGCTGGCTGCTGTGGTGAGCGCCGGTCTCCTGGGTTGCCGCCGCGACCGGCAGACCGAAACGCCCGCGAGCGCCTCGGCCCTGCTGGTCGCACCGCCCATCGTGGTTTCGACCCCGACCTCCACCAGCATCTCACTCCCCGTGACCTCCAAGGCCCGACGAGCCCCCAAGCCCCGGGGCCGGATCGGCTAGCGACCGAATCACGACCGGGAGTGGAGCGAGGCCTTCGCGAGCAGAGCGGTCAGCTCGCTGATTGCCACCGGCTTCACCGTGTGGCCGTCAAAGCCCGCCTCGCTGGAGCGCTGCCGGTCCCGGTCCTGACCGTATCCGCTCATCGCGATGATCGTGGTATCCCGGAGGCCCTGCTCCCGAGCCCGGCGGCAGACCTCATAACCATCCATCCCCGGCAGGCCGATATCGAGCAGGACCACTGTCGGCCGCTCCGCCACGGCCAGCGCCAGGGCGCCGGGCCCGTCATGCGCGACCAGGACCTCGTGGCCGCTCAACGTCAGCAGCAGCGCCAGCGTCTCCGCGGCATCGCGGCTGTCGTCCACCACCAGAATCCGACGGGGCGGCCCCTCGAGCATCGCGCTCGAGCTGAAGCCGTTTTCCTCCAGCCGGCCCGGCTCGGCCGGGGCACAGGGCAGCCGCACCACGAACTCGCTGCCGCGGCCGGGCCCTTCACTGGCGGCGGAGACGGTTCCGCCGTGCATTTCCACCAGCGTCTTCACCAGGGAGAGGCCGATCCCCAGACCACCGTGGAGGCTGTCGGGGCTGCGCTCCCCCTGAGAGAAGAGCTCGAACAGGTCGACCAGGGCTTCGGGGGCGATCCCGATGCCCTGGTCCCGAACGGTGATCAGGGCGTCGTTCTCCCGTTCGGAGGCGATCAGGTCGATCTGACCGCCCTCGTTCTGATATGTAGCCGCGTTGTTGAGCAGGTTGGCCACCACCTGGGTCAGCCGAGCCTGGTCGCCCACCATCCGGACCCTTCGATCGGGCTGGGTAATGCAGAGCCGGTGGCGCCGGCGGTCGATCAGGGGCCGGCTGGTCTCCACTGCACCCGCGATGACGGCCGCGAGATCCACCGTTTCCAGCCGCAGCTTGATCTTCCCGAGCGTGATCCGCGACACGTCGAGCAGATCGTCCACCAGCCGGGTGAGCTGATTGGTCTGCCGTGCGATCACGTCGCGGCACCAGACCAGATCGGGGTCCTCGATGGTCTTGCGGCGCATGATCCCGACCGCGTTGCTGACCGGCGCGAGCGGATTGCGCAGCTCGTGGGCCAAGAGCGCCAGGAAGTGGTCCTTGCGCCGGTCGGCCTCACGCAACCGTTCCGAGAGCTCGATTTGCCGCGCCATGGACGCTTCCAGCTCGGCGGTGCGTTCGGCCACCCGCCGCTCCAGCTCCCGATTGAGCCGCTCCGATTCCCGGGTCTTGCGGTACAGCTCCGCGAATACTCCGACCTTGGCCCGGAGCAGCTGGGGCACCACCGGGACCGCGACGTAGTCCACCGCCCCCGACTCGTACCCCTTGAGCCGGTCCAGGTCGGACATATGCACGGCGGAGACGAAGATGATGGCGGTCTTCTGAAAGCGGGGATGCTCGCGAATGATCTCCGCCAGCTCGAACCCGCCGAGATCCGGCATGCTCACGTCCATCAGCACCACCGCGATCTCATGCTTGAGCAGGAGCCTCAGCGCCTCCCGTCCCGAGCCGGCGCTGATCAGCCGATCCCCCAGCGGGGCCAGAATGGCCTCGTAGCTGAGCAGCTTGCCCGGCTGGTCATCCACCAGGAGAATGTTGACCGGGTCGGCGTTGGTCATGACGGCTCTCCGCCTAGCGATGCAACCACAACCGCAGCGCCGAGAGAAGTTGCTCGGTGTTCACCGGCTTGGCTAGGTAGTCGGACGCGCCGGCTTCGAGGCACTTCTCGCGGTCGCCCTTCATGGCCTTGGCGGTGAGCGCGATGATGGGCAGCCGACCCAGCCCCGGTTTCTGCCGGATTGCCTGCACGGTCTGGTATCCGTCCATGTCGGGCATCATGATGTCCATCAGGACGATCGCCACACCCTCCGTCCCGTAGAGCAGATCGATGGCCTCGTGCCCGGTCCCCGCCGTCAGCACCTCCATCCCGCGGCGCTCCAGCACGCTGCTCAGCGCGAAGATGTTCCGGGCATCGTCGTCGACCACCAGCACCTTCTTGCCCACCAGGTCGTCGTCGGACCGGTGCAGCCGGTCGAGCATCCGTTGCTTCTCCACCGGGAGGTCGGCCACCAGGCGGTGGAGGAAGAGCGCGGTCTCGTCCAGCAGCCGTTCGGGCGACTCGACCCCCTTGACCACGACGCTCCGGGCCAGGGTGTGGAGCCGGCTGTCTTCCTCGGGCGAGAGCTCCTTGCCGGTGAAGACCACCACCGGCAAATCCGAGAGCGCCTGATCGTCCCGGATGGTCTCCAGCACGTCGAAGCCGGTCATATCGGGCAACCGCAGATCGAGCACGGCGCAGTCGTACGGCTGTTCCCGCAGGGCGGCGAGCGCGCCCTGCCCGGTGGTGGCGGTTTCGATCTCGACATCCTCGTGGCCCAGCAAAGCCCGGATGCTCTGCTGCTCGGCCTCGTCGTCCTCGATCACCAGCAACCGCTTGCGCCGGGGCGTCGCATACCCCTTGATCCGGGCCAGGGCGGCCTCGAGCCCCTCGGTGGTGGTGGGCTTGGGCACGAAGCCGAACGCCCCGCGCGAGAGCCCGTGCTGCCGGTTCTCGTCCAGCGTGACGATCTGGACCGGTATGTGGCGCAGCGCCGGGTCCTGCTTGAGCTGGTTCAAGACGGCCCACCCCAGCATGTCGGGCAGGAAAACATCCAGCGAAATGGCGGTGGGGCGGAACCTCCGGGCCAGGTCGAGGGCATCACTCCCCCGGGTGGCCACCAGCACCTTGAAGCCCTGGGCCCGGGCCAGATCCACCAGCACCCGGGCATAATGGGGGTCGTCCTCCACGATCAACAGCACAGCGGCGGAACCCTCGAGGTCGTCCCGGTCGTCCGGGATCTGCTCGCTGGCCCGTACGGCCACGCGGAAGGCCGGGAACGACGCCGTGGTCCGACCGGCCTTGGCGTCGCTCTCCGCCACCGCCGCGCCGCCGGCGGGGCCGATGTAGCGCAGGGGCAGGTAGAGGGTGAAGGTGCTGCCCAGCCCGGGCGTGCTGCGCACCTGGATTTCTCCGCCTAACAGCGTGGTCAGCTCCCGGCTGATGGCCAGGCCGAGGCCGGTTCCGCCGTACTTGCGGCTGGTGCCGGCGTCGGCCTGCTGGAAGGCCTCGAAGATGATGCGCTGCTTGTCGGGAGAAATCCCGATGCCGGTGTCGGCCACCTCGAAGGCCACCACCCCGCCCGCGCGGGAGAGCACCGGATGCCCCGAGCTCCAGCCGACATCGGCCCGCGCCACCCGCAGCCGGACTCCGCCCTGCTCGGTGAACTTGAATGCGTTGGAGAACAGGTTCTTGAGGACCTGTTGCAGCCGCTTGACATCGGTCACCATGGCACGGGGCAGGGCCGCGTCGATTTCCAGGTCCAGCGACAGACGCCGGTTCTCGGCCTCGTGCCGGAAGGGACGGGCCACCGCGTCCACCAGGGTCGCCACCTCCACTTCTTCGGCCATGATCGTCACCGTTCCCGATTCGATCTTGGAGAGGTCGAGGATGTCGGTGATCAGATTGAGGAGGTCGGTCCCGGCCCCGTGGATGGTCCGGGCAAACTCCACTTGTCGGGGCGCCAGGTTGCCGTCCGAATTCTCCGCCAGCTGCTGGCCCAGGATCAGAATGCTGTTGAGCGGCGTCCGCAGCTCGTGCGACATGTTGGCCAGGAATTCGGACTTGTACTTGGAGGTGAGGGCCAGCTCGGAGGCTTTCTCCTCGACCGCGCGGCGGGCCTGCTCGATCTCCTGGTTCTTCCGCTCCACTTCGGCATTCTGCTCGGCCAGCTGCTGGGCCTTCTGCGCCAGCTGCTCGTTGGTCTGCTGCAGCTCCCGCTTCTGATTCTGCAGCTCGGCCGCCAGCTGCTGCGACTGCTTGAGCAGATCCTCGGTCCGCATGGTGGCTTCGATGCTGTTGAGCACGATGCCGATGCTGGTGGTCAGCTGCTCCAGAAATGCCAGATGCGACGGCGTGAAGTCGGTCAGCGAGGCGAGCCCGAGCACCGCCTTGATCTCGCCCTCGAACACCACCGGGAACACCACGATGCTGCGGGGGAGGGCCTGCACGAAGACCGATCCGATGCGGACCACGTCCGGGGGGATCCGGGTCACCAGAATCCGCCGCTTGTCCACCGCGCACTGCCCGAAGAAGGACTCGCCCAGCTCCAGGTGCTGGGGGTGCTTGTGGTCGTGGCCATCGGCGTAGGACGCCAGCAGGCCCAGCGACGGGCGGTCCTCCCCGCCGACCTGATAGATCACGCCCTGATGCGCGTTGACCAGCGGCACCAGCTCCGACAGCAACATCCGTCCCACGGTCGCCAGGTCCCGCTGCCCCTGCAGCATGCTGTTGAATCTGGCGAGGTTGGTCTTGAGCCAGTCCTGTTCGGTGTTGCGGTCGGTGGTGAGCCGCAGGTTGTTGATCATCGTGTTGATGTTGTCCTTGAGCTCGGCCACCTCGCCCCGGGCTTCCACCTCGATCGACCGGGTCAGGTCGCCCTGGGTCACCGCGGTGGCGACCTTGGCGATGGCCCGTACCTGAGTGGTGAGGTTGGCCGCCAGCAGGTTCACGTTGCCGGTCAGGGCCTTCCAGGTGCCGGCGGCGCCCGGCACGTTGGCCTGCCCGCCGAGGCGCCCTTCCACGCCTACTTCCCGCGCCACGGTGGTCACCTGCTCCGCGAAGGTGGCCAGCGTTCCGGTCATGTTGTTGATGGTTTCCGCCAGGGCCGCGACTTCGCCCTTGGCATTGACGGTGAGTTTCTGGCTCAGGTCGCCGTTGGCCACGGCGGTGACGACCTTGACGATGCCGCGCACCTGTTCGGTCAGGTTGGCGGCCATCACGTTCACGTTGTCGGTGAGGTCCTTCCAGGTCCCGGCCACGCCCGGCACCGTGGCCTGGCCGCCCAGCTTGCCTTCGGTGCCCACCTCGCGCGCCACCCGGGTCACCTCGGCGGCAAAGGCGTTGAGCTGGTCCACCATGGTGTTGATGGTGACCTTGAGCTCCAGGATCTCGCCCTTCACGTCCACCGTGATCTTGCGCGACAGGTCGCCCCGGGCGACCGCGGTGGTGACTTCGGCGATGTTCCGGACCTGGGTGGTGAGGTTGGCTGCGAGCAGGTTGACGTTGTCGGTCAGGTCTTTCCAGGTTCCCGCCACGCCGGACACCACCGCCTGACCGCCCAGTTTGCCGTCGGTACCCACTTCGCGCGCCACCCGGGTGACTTCCGCCGCGAACGAGCGCAGCTGCTCCACCATGGTGTTCATGGTCTCTTTGAGATTGAGCAGCTCGCCCCGCACATCCACCGTGATCTTGCGCGACAGGTCGCCGTTGGCGATGGCGGTGGCCACCTCGGCGATGTTGCGCACCTGGCCGGTGAGATTGCTGGCCATCGAGTTCACGTTGTCGGTCAGGTCCTTCCAGGTGCCCGCCACGCCCGGCACCTGGGCCTGGCCGCCCAGCTTGCCTTCGGTGCCGACCTCGCGGGCCACCCGGGTGACCTCGAAGGCGAAGGCGTTGAGCTGATCCACCATGGTGTTGATGGTGTCCTTGAGCTCGAGGATTTCGCCCCGCACATCCACCGTGATCTTGCGCGACAGGTCGCCCCGGGCCACCGCGGTGGTGACCTCGGCGATGTTGCGGACCTGGGCGGTCAGGTTGCTCGCCATCGAGTTGACGCCGTCGGTGAGGTCCTTCCAGGTGCCGGCGACCCCCGGCACCACCGCCTGCCCGCCCAGCCGGCCCTCGGTGCCCACTTCGCGGGCCACCCGGGTCACCTCCGAGGCGAA
>DASWKS010000571.1:0-4156 GCA_036396495.1 Gemmatimonadales bacterium | reverse complement strand
GCGTGAGCCGCCGCGCCGTACGCCGGGCCCGCGCCTCGCGCCGTCACGGCCGACGCGCCAACCCGCCTAAGAGGTTCCCCGCACGTTCGCCGATCGCCCCGCCGCCGCCCGCCGTCGGCGCGGGGACTGCTGGGCTGCCTGGCCACATCGCGCACCGCACGGGCGCGCTGGATTCCGGCTCCGCCCGCCCGCCGCTTCCACGCCACGGCCCCGACCAGTCACTCGCGGCAACCGACTGCGGCCGCACCGCCGCCCGCCGCGCTCGCACCGACCGGTCGCCCAAACGCGTTGCGCGCTCAAGCGGGGCAATCAAGCGGGGCAATTGAAATTCCTATCGCCATCGCCCACAACTACGGCAACACCGCCCGGAGCGAGGCCCTGTACCTGAGCGATCTCGGCGGGTTCACCAACCTCGAGCTGCTCGAGCTCTGGAGCGAGAGTACGCCGTCGCTCATCTTCCCCGGGCGGAAGCTCGGACTGCTCCGCGACGGCTACGAGGCGAGCTTCGTGGTCCTGGAGCAGGATCCGCTGGCTGACTTCTCGAACGTCCAGCGTGTCACCCGGCGGGTGAAGCAAGGCCGGCTTCTCCACTAGTCTGAGGCGGACGGGCGGGCAGGCGGATAGGCGGGAGGTGGCCGGCTTGACCGGGTCAGGAACGCGACCTATTATCGGAATCCGATATATCGAAACCCGAGTGGAACATGGGGACCCACCACAGCGAGCTACTCCGGGATACACTCGATCTCCTGATTCTCAAGCTGCTGGCGCAGCGCCCCCTGCACGGGTGGGCCGTCCAGAGCCAGCTGCGGCTGGTCTCCCAAAGCGCGCTCCAGGTGGGACCCGGCTCCCTCTATCCCGCGCTCCACCGGCTGGAGCACCGCGGCTGGATCAGCGCCGAGTGGCAGCTCACTGAGCGGAAGCGGCGGGCCAAGGTGTATCGCCTCACCCCGGCGGGACGGCGACAGCTGGAACGGGAAACCAAAGGATGGCGTCGTCTGGTTCACGCCGTGGATCTGATTCTCGAGCGGTCGTGAGGAGGCACCCATGGCATGGCTGCGACGGCTGCGGGTCGGGCTTCGCGGGGTGCTACGGCGCACCCGAGTCGAGGCCGAGCTGGATGAGGAGCTGGAGTTTCATTTCGAGCGGGAGGTGGAGGAACAGCTCCGGCTCGGCCGGAGCGAGGCGGAAGCACGCCGGCTGGCACGCCTGGCGATACCGGGAGTGGCCTCGATCAAGGACGAGTGCCGCGATCAGCGGGACTGGATGAGGCTGCAACGGCTTCTGGCTGATCTTCGCCTCGGCGTGAGGGTTTTGAGTCGCTCGCCGGTGTTCGCCATCGTCACCGTGACGGTCCTGGCCCTGGGCATCGGTGCCGCCACGGCGGTCTTCAGCCTCCTCAACGGCGTGCTGCTCCGTCCGCTGCCGTATCCCGACCCTGACCGACTGATCCGGATTTTCGAGACGGCGCCTATGAGCCAGGGCGGCGAGATCCGGAGCGTGGCCAACCCCACGGTCGCCGACTGGATCGCTCGGACCCGGGCCTTCGAGGGAATAGCCGCCTACGGCCCCTGGAGCGTGGACCTGACCGGAGGTGACCGGCCGGAGCAGCTGCCAGCGGCGATGGGGTCGGCCCGGCTGTTCCGGCTCCTGGGCGTCGGGCCCCAGCTGGGCCGGCTCTTCGCTCCGGACGAGGAGCTTCCGGGGGGCCCTCGTGCCGTCCTGCTCAGTCACCCGCTCTGGCGCGATCGCTACGGCGCCGATCCGGCCCTGGTGGGAAAGAGCATCCTGCTCAACCGGCAGCCGTTCACGGTCATCGGCGTCATGCCCTCGGGATTCGACTTCCCGGCCGGGGCGCTGCTCTGGTCCTCGCTGGCAGTGGATCACGAGTTCGACGCCCGGCAAGCCAGGCATCTGAGCGTGCTGGCCCGGCTCGCTCCAGGAGTCACGATCGAAGCGGCCGAGGCGGATCTGCTGGCCGCCGAGCGTGACCTGGCCGGCCAGTTCCCGCGGAACTACACCGGCTTCGGGGTCGGGCTGATCGCGCTCAAGGAACGGATGGTGGGAGAGGCGCGGCCCATGCTGATGGCGCTCTTCGGCGCGGTCAGCTTCTTTCTGCTGATCGCGTGCGCCAACGTGGCCAACCTGCTCCTGGCTCGGGCGGTGGCGCGGGAACGGGAAGTCGCGGTTCGCCTGGCGTTAGGCGCCAGCCGGTCCCGTCTGGTACAGCAGTTCCTGGTGGAGTTCCTGCTGCTCTTCGGAGCGGCGACTGCGCTGGGCTTGCTGGCCGCGTCCTGGGTCGTCGGCATGGTGCGCGCCGTGGGGCCGGCCGACATCCCGCGGCTGGACGGGGTCAGCATGGATCTCGAGGTGGCCGCCTGTGCCATCCTGACGGTCCTCATCACCGGACTCCTGTTCGGTCTGATCCCGGCGTTGCGAGGCTCGAATCCTGACCTGATCCGGTCTCTCAAGAGCGCCGGCGCCCTCGGAGCGACGCGCACCAAGAGTCTCCGACTCCGGGGCGGCCTGACCGTGGCCGAGACCGCGATCGCGACCACGCTGCTGGTGGGCGCTGGACTGCTGGTCCGGAGTCTCGACCGGCTGGCTCGGGTCGATGCGGGTCTTCCGCTCGAAGGGCTGCTCACCTTCCACATCGGTCTCCCGCCCGAGCGGGCCCAGGACAATGCCTTCGTCGTGTCCTTCTTCCAGCAGGTAAGGGAGCGGCTGGAGGCGATCCCGGAGGTGGTGGCCTCCGGCATGACCTCCCGGTTGCCCTTGAGCGGGTCCGATCACAGCACGTCCTTTCGGCTGGAAGGCGATGCCGCCGATCCCGGATCCGAGCGGAGCGCCCAGGACCGGGCGGTCACGCCGGGCTACTTCCGCGCCTTGGGCATCCCCGTGCTACGGGGCCGCGAATTCACCGAGGACGACCGTCCCGATGGGGTTCCAGTTGTCATGGTGAACCAGGGCTTCGCCCGGCGGTTTTTCCCGGGCGCCGACCCGGTGGGCCAGTCGCTGCTGATGGGCGGGCGCCGCGTCATCGTCGGCGTGGTGGGCGATACCAGACAATTCTCGCTCGATCTGCCGGCTGAGCCGGAACTCTACATGCCGCACGCCCAACGCCCCTGGCCATGGCTCAGTGTGGCGGTCCGGACGCGGTCCGATCCACGGGGGATCGTGAACGCCGTTCGGCAGGCTGTTGCGTCACTCGATCCGGACATGCCCGTGACGGCGGTGCGCACTATTGACGAGCTGGCCTCGGCCGGCATCGCCCAGCGCCGGCTGTTGAGCCAGGTACTGGGTGGGTTCGCCGGGGCGGCCTTCCTCCTGGCCGCGCTGGGATTGTACGGCGTGATCGCCTATCAGGTCACCCTGCGGGTGCCCGAGATCGGGGTCCGGATGGCGTTCGGTGCTACCCGCACGGAGGTGATCCGGCTGGTCCTGCTGCGGGGGGCACGCCTCCTGGCCGCCGGGACCCTGATCGGGCTGATAGCTGCATTGTTGCTGGCCGGCTCGCTGCGGCGGTTTCTGTTCGAGACGACGCCGGCGGATCCGCTCACGTACGCCGCGATCGCTGGCCTCCTCATGGTGGTGGGTCTCGCGGCCTGCGTGATTCCCGCCCGCCGGGCCGCTGGAACCGATCCGGTCAGCGCGATGCGGGCCGAATGACTACCGCTGGGACGACGGCGGCACCATCCCCTTGAGGCGCAGGTAGGTCACGATGTTGCCGTAGTGTTCGTTGTTATGCGCCAGGTTGTAAATCAAGGGGAACGATCGGGCCCGCTCGGCCCCGAACACCTTCACAATCTCCGCCCCCGACGCATCGGTCAGTTTCTCATAGGCTCCGTCGCAGAACGCAAAGCTGTCCTTGAGGGCTTGCACCAGCTCGGCCTTGGCGACGGTTTTCTCCCAGTCCTGCCGGTTGGGTCGGGCCGCGCCCAAGGCTGCGGAACAGAAGTTGAGTTGGGCGTTGGTGATGTGGCCGATCAGCTGGCCGAAGCTCCGGACCTCGGCCGTCGCCTTGAAGCCGTAGTCGGCCTCGGGCATCTGTTCGGCGGCCGCGATCACCACCCGCCGGTTGGAGGTGTAGAGCTCGCGCAGGCCGGCCGAGGCCGGGTCGGACGGGGTCTGGGCGGCAGCGGAGGCGGCGGCACAGAGC
>DASWKS010000570.1:0-2370 GCA_036396495.1 Gemmatimonadales bacterium | reverse complement strand
GTAGGCACCGTCCCAGTACATCTCGGCCGATCCGCCGAAGCTGAAATTGACCTGCAGCCGCTCGCCGCTGGTGAAGCTGTGGGCGGCGGTGGCGAAGGAGGCCGAGAAGAAGTAGGCGTCCCAGGTGTTGGGCGGGAGGGCAAAACTGCCGGACCCGAGCGGCACGCCTCCGGCCGACAATTGGACGCTGAAGAGGGCGACCGAGGGCGACGGGTTCCAGGCATAGAAGTTGACGGTGGTGGTGCCGGCGGCCAGCACCTGGCCGCCGGAGAAGGTGGGCGAATGGAAGGCAACTGAGGCGTCGCCTCGGTAGATGCCGCTGGGCGAGCTGGAGTACATCATGTAGGTCACCGGAGCGGTGTCGTCGTAGAACCAATAGGTATTCGCTGGCGGCACGGCCGGTGGGATCGGGCTGGGCGGGCCGGAGGGGGTGGGCGTGCGGGTGGGCGTAGCGGACGAGCTGGCGGTGAGCGTCGGACTGGCGGTCAGGCTGGCGGTGGGCGTTCCCAGGGTGGGCGAGGCCGAGGCGGTGAGGCTCGGGCTGGGGGTGAGGGTCGGACCGGCGGTGGGCGTCGGAGTGGGCGTGGGGGTGGGCCAGAAGGGAGCCGAGATGATGGTGGGCGCCACCGGCTCGCTGAAAGTGCTGGGGTAGAGGATCTGGTCTTGCTGGATCTCTTCAATGATGTCCGGGTTGACTGGCTGAATGACTTCGAAGCTCCAGGGGCTGTAGTCGGCGTTGAGCAGCGAGCGGGTATCGGCACTGGCGACCGGCAGACCCAGGGTGGCCATCCAGCCGCAGCCAAACAAGGCCAGGAAGATCAGCGGGACCAGCAGCAGCCAGCGCAAGAGCTCGCGCAGCTCGGCCTTCTGCTCTTCCTGCTCGCGGGCCTTGCTCGGGCGGGCGGCCTTGACCGCGGCCTCCCGAAGCTGGGTGAACCGAGTCTCAGACTTCATCGTTCGAGACACCTGACGGACCCGATCATTTGCACTCGATCATTCTTCCGCCCCCAGGCTGGTCCCGGGCTCCTTGTAACGCAAGGCTAGGATATGGGACCAACGGGCTTCCGATGTATTTCCCGACTCGGCCCAGAAGCGAGCCTCCACAATCCGGCCACCCGACACATTCTCGGCGTAGGCCCAGCCGATCTGAGAGTCGTACCCGGCGCGATCGATCGCGATCTCGTCCGCCAACATCGTTGTGCCGCCGAGCCGGATATCGCCGAAGGTCGAGAGAGCAACATTTTGGACCGGGTCGTCCAGTCCCATCACGACCAGATAAACGTAGTCGCGAGCTGCCGGAGCGGCGGTGGTCAGAGTGTTCTTGGTGACCGGGCTGGTGCTGGTGGTGCTGCTCAGGCCGGTGGAACTGGCCAGTTCCACTGCCTCGAAGACGTCCGCGCGGAAGAGCAGCTGAGTGAGCCCCTGGCGTTCGCCGCCGGTGGGATCGTCGGGCTGGTGCCGGATGGTAAAGGTATTGCTGCCGGTGGTGAGGGTGCGGCGCTCGAAGTGCAGAAGGGGCACAAAGCCTGAACCCACCCCGGTATAAGACTCGGCCGAGTTCTGCTGGGTCGCAGCGGTCTCATCGATGGCAAATAGCCCGCCGTTGGAACCACCGCCCGGGCCTTCGTGGACAAATCCATTGGCCATCCAGACGTACTCTCCCGCGCTAGTAGGGGAGAACGTGGTAGTCAAGGAATTGGTGGGATTCACGAAGTCGGTCGTCACCGCCAGCGCTTCGCTGTATTGAATATTGGCGCTGCTCGGGTCAGGGAGCAGGAAGGCCACGATCCGGGCATTGTCGATGGCGTCGGTGCCACCGCCGTTCCAGGCGTGGTCAATTGAGATTGTCTGCTGGGCGGTGGTCCCGGTTACTTTCAGGAACGCCTGAAAAGACTTCCAGACGTCCCCCGACTGGCGGAAGGTGATGTCATTGGTGCCGGTCCGTGGCGAGCCGTTAACGGAGATCCTTCCGTAGCCTCCGGAGACAGTCGTGCCCAGGCTTCCGATTTCACGCTGGCGCCAGGTCGCCGCGACCACCCAGTGCTCGGAGGCGGTGCTTGGCGTGAACTGCAGCTGAAGCTTGGTCGCGTAGGTCGCGCTAGTCGTGGTGGTTTCACCAAGGCTCTCGGCCATGAAGTAGCGCGAGGACGGTGTGTTCGTGGGCGGGCTGCCGGCTAGCGGGTTGCCGTAGTACAGGTAGTAGCCGGTGTCGGATCCGCTGGCGGAAATGCCGGCCACGGTCTTGAAGAACAGGGTGGTACTGGCCTGGTTCCAGGTCGAGCTGACCTGGCCGGCGGGACCATCGTTGAAGAGGATTCGATCCAGCTCGGTCCAGCTGGCGCCGTTCCAGTAGACGATCCGGGCGTCGTT
>DASWKS010000569.1:0-4874 GCA_036396495.1 Gemmatimonadales bacterium | reverse complement strand
CGTCGCGTTCGCTGCCCGACTATGTCGATGTGGACGGGTACGTGCAGCGGACCAGCCGGGTGATTGCGGTCGTGGGCCGTCTGTCGCCGGATTCCCTGAATGCGCTGGCCGCGGGAGTCGTGCTCAAGTAATCGGCCTTGCCCCCTGACGCTCGAGCGCCGTGGTCCATGGGCTGGATCACGGCGCTCCGATTTTCCGGCCCGTCCCCGGACTAGTGGTGGTGCTTGTCCTGCTCGATCGCCTGCTCGGTCACATAGTCCTTGGGCGACTTGTCGTGCTCGAACTCGGCCTCGGCCTCGGCGTGGTGCACCTCGCGCTCCAGGGTAACTTCCGCCAGCCGAGGGGACACCATCGGGAAGGTCCGCGCAAAGATTGCGTAGCACAGCAGGAACGCGCCCAGCATCAGCAGCGTGGCACCGACCTCGGGCAACCCGGCCGGCGGCCCGGGCTCGGCGGTGATCGAAGGCAGCACCAGCAGATACCGCTCCAGCCAGAGCGCCACCAGGCTGATCGAGGCGAACAGGCCCAGCGTCACCCGGCTCTTCTTGGGCGCCACGCCGATCAGTCCCGAGAACGGAATGAGGAACATACCGGTGGCCACAGCTGCACCCACTGGACGCCAGGACCCCCACAGCCGGGAGAACACGAAGCCGGTTTCCTCCGGGAGGTTGCCGTACCAGATGACCAGATACTGGCTCCACATGAGGTAGGTCCAGAACACGGTAAAGCCGAAGATCATCTTGCCCAGGTCGTGACGCTGCTTCGGGCTGATCAGGTCATGGATCCCGGTCTGACGTTCTCCGTACAGCATCATGAGAGCCAAAAGGGTGTGGCCCCCCAGGAACGATGCCATAAAGAAGAATCCGCCCAGCAGGTTCGAGAACCAGTGGGGCTGGAGCGCCATGATCATGTCGAAGGCCACCAGCGTGAACCCGAGCGCGTACAGCGGGATGAACAGCGCGGCCAGCCGGTTGATCCGGGCCCGCTGCCGGTCTCTGGCCAGGGGTGTCTCATCGAACCCCGTGCTCCACGACTCGAACAGCGCCCGTCGGCTCGGCTCCACTTTGCCCCGAGCCAGGGACAGGTCAGGCACCAGGTCGGCCCGGATCAACAGCCAGCCCACGGTGAAGAGGAGCCCCAACATCAGGAACAGCCGCACGGCCATGAACCCGTGTCCCAGCCACACGGCCTTGCCGTGCTGCAGCGAGTGGACCTGCTCCGCCATGTGGCCGTAGATCGGCTCGTAGCCGGCAGTGAAGATCGCGACCAGACCCAGCAGCGAAATCGGAAGGAACGCCACCGCCGGTTGGGAGAAGCGGAGGATCAGGCCGGTCCACTTGGCGTTCCCCAGCTTGTAGACCGCGGTCAGCGCCACACTGCCGCCGGCCAGCCCGGTGAAGAACAGCCAGTTGACGTGGAACGCCTGCCAGGCCCGCTGGTGCCCCGCCCCCACGGCCGCGATCGAGAACAACACCACGCCGATGACCGCGAGCAGAATCCCGGTGCGGAACATGCCGGCGTAGCGGCCGGGAGTGACCGCGTGCTCGATCAGACGGTCCCGCAGTTCCTGATCGGGCATCAGTCGTTTCCTCCCGGGGTCGGCGCCGGGCCGGCAGCGGCTTGCAGGCTCCGCAGGTAGTTGACCACGGCCCACCGATCCTCGGCCAGGAAAATCTTGTCACCGTAGCGGGGCATGACGCCCCGGCCATACCGGATCAGGCTGTAGAGGTGCCCGTCCGACAGAGCCCGGGCTTTCTCCGTCAGCAGGGAGGGCGCGCCCACCCGGCGGCCGACGGGCCCGTCGCCGGCAGCCCCGCTGCCGTGGCACACGGCGCAGAAGACCTGGTAGAGCGTGTCGCCCTTTGCCAGGGTCCGCGCCGGTTCGGGCACGGGATTGCGGACCACGTTGCCCACGGCGTAGTTGGCGGAGTCCCAACTGGCCTGCCAATCGGCCTCGATCCGATCGACCGGCACGCTGCCCCGTGGGGTGTTGCGCGGCAAAGTGGCGGCCTCATAGGGGTGCACCGCCGGGGACGTAATCATGTGGTCGAACCAGGGGATGAGCTTGAGGGCGTCGTCGGGCGACGGGATGCGGTCGTAATAGAAATCGCAACCACCCAGCCCCAGAGCCGCGACCAGGGCGACGACGCGGAGGTCACGCTTCATGGCTCACCTCCACCGCACCTGCCTGGTCCAGCAACCGGCGAACCTCGCCCACCTGCCCGGCCGCCGCCGGAATGAAGATTCCGATCCGGTCGTCGGTGAAACGGGGATCGAAGGCGCGTCCCCGAATGTTCTTGAGCTGCGGCAGCAGGATCATCCCGGCCACGGTGCTGAGCGCGCCCAGGAGGATGGTCAGCTCGAACATGAGGACGACATAGGGCGGCAGCGAGCCGATGGGCTTGCCGCCGACCAGCAGCGGCCAGTCATGGGACATCCACATCGTCATGGCGTATCCGGCGGCACAGCCGGTCAGCCCGCCAAACAGGGTGAAGGCCCGGACCCAGCTGCTGCCGGTTCCCAGGGCTTCCTCGAGCTCGTGGTTCGGGGACGCGGAGTACACCGTGATGTCCCGGTGACCCGCCTGGCGCAGCGCGCGGATCGCGTCGACTGCCGCGTCGATATGGGCGAACGCCGCCAGCACGCCGGGCACCGATTTCTTCGCCATCAGTGCGCCCTCCGCCTGGGCAGCGGGATCATCTCCTTGATCTCCTGGATGGCGACGATCGGGAAGGTGCGCGCGAACAGCAGGAAATACATGAAGAACCAGCCGAACGAGCCCAGCAGGATGCCCCAGTCGGCCCAGGTGGGCGCCGCCTGGCCCCAGGCGTAGGGGAGGTAGTCGTTGGCCAGGCTCGAGGCGATGATCACGAACCGTTCGAACCACATGCCGATGTTGACGAAGATCGAGATCACGAACAGCGCGGTGAGATTGGTACGGATCTTCTTGAACCAGAGCAGCTGCGACACGAAGGCGTTGCAGATGATCATGCTCCAGCCGGCCCACCACATCGGCCCGAAGGCCCGGCGGAAGAACGTGGTCTGCTCGAAGGTGTTCCCGCTGTACCAGCCGATGAAATACTCCATCAGGTAGGCGTAGAACAGGATCGAGCCGGTCAGCAGCAGCAACTTCGACAGGTTGTCGAAGTGGTATTCGGTGATCATGTGCTCCAGCCGGAGCACCCGGCGGAGCGGCACCAGGAGCGTGAGCACCATCCCGATGCCGGAGTAGATGGCCCCGGCCACGAAATAGGGCGCGAAGATGGTCCCGTGCCATCCCGGCACGATCGACATGGCGAAGTCCCACGACACCACCGAGTGGACCGAGAGCACCAGCGGGGTGGCCAGCGCGGCCAGATAGAGGTAGCCGCGGGTGTAGTGGCGCCACTGATTGTCGGACCCGGTCCAGCCCAGCGAACAGATCGAATAGAGCTTGCGCCGCCACCCGGTCATCTTGTCGCGCACCGCCGCGATGTCGGGAACCAGCCCCACCACCAGGAACGTGGTCGAGACCGTCAGATAGGTCCCGATCGCGAAGACGTCCCAGATCAGCGGCGATTTGAAATTGGGCCACAGAAACCGCTGGTTCGGGTAGGGCAGCAGCCAGTAGAAGATCCACTGCCGCCCGATATGGATGATCGGAAACAACCCGGCGGTCAACACCGCGAACACGGTCATCGCCTCGGTGGAGCGGTAGACCGCGGTGCGCCAGGGCGAGCGGAACAGGAACAGAATCGCCGAGATCAGGGTCCCGGCGTGCCCGATGCCGACCCAGAAGACGAACGTGGTGATGTACACCAGCCAGTACCCCGGCGGCACATAGCCGGCCAGCCCCAAACCGTCCTTGAGCAGAAACACGAATGTCACCAGACCCACCAGGAACGCCGCGATCGCGCCGAACAGCGCGACCAGGTACCCCCGGCTGGGCGGCCCCAGCGTGGCGACCACGTCCCGGGTGACCTCGGCGTGGGTCTGGGTCGACAGGTGCGGCTGGTGCGTGATCGCCGTCATGGTCAGGCCTCCGTCTCGTGCAGGACCTTGGCCAGGTAAGTCACGGCAGGACGCACGTTGATGTCCTCCAGAACATGGTAGGCCCGGTGGTCCTGCTTGAGCGCGACCACGGGGCTCCGGCTGTCGCGGACGTTGCCGAACGCCAGCGCGCCCGAGGGACAGGCCTGGGCGCAGGCGGTAATGACGTCCCCCGGATCCAGCGGGCGGTCTTCCAACCGGGCCCGGTGCTGGGCACCCCGGATCCGCTGAATGCAGAAGGTGCACTTCTCCATGACACCGCGGGCGCGCACCGTGACTTCCGGGTTGAGCTGCAGGTGGAGCGGTGCCGGGAAGGCTTTCTTGGTGTAGGCGTACCAGTTGAAGTAGCGGACCTTGTAGGGGCAGTTGTTGGCGCAGTACCGGGTGCCCACGCAACGGTTGTAGACCTGGCCGTTCAGCCCGTCGGGCGTGTGATACGCCGCGTATACCGGACAGACCGGCTCGCACGGCGCGTTGGCGCAGTGCTGGCACAGCATCGGGACGAAGCGGGCCGAGACCGGCTCGCTGGGCTCCTCCCCGCCCTCCCAGTAGCGCTCGATCCGGATCCAGGTCATCTCCCGGCCCTTGAGGATCTCCTGCTCTCCCACGGTCGGGATGTTGTTCTCGGCATAGCAGGCGGTGACGCAGGCCTGGCAGCCGGTGCAGCGGGCGAGATCGATCGCCATCCCCCACTGTGGGAGGTCGCGCGCGTAGTCGCCCTTGAGGGTGGCCGCGTGCTGCGCCTCCCCCCACCCCTTCAGGGCCTCGACCTCGCGCTCGGGGTTGGCCTCGTGCTCGGCGTGCCCCTCCTCGAGGTAGGCCTCCTTGACCGTCAGACCCTTCCG